>SLPW01000522.1 GCA_007131755.1 Myxococcales bacterium
CGCTGTACTCCCCATCCGCAGTGGGAAGGAACACGGGTCGCCCATATCGACGACGAGCAGGCGCGGGTAAAGGCCATCTCCGCCAAAAAGGGGATTACGGCGATCTCCATGGACACTCTCGGAATGTGGCAGCAGGTGGGTTTTCTCGCCGACGTCTTCGTGATCTTCAAGCGCCACGGATTGTCCATCGATCTGGTGGCCACGTCGGAGTCCAACGTCACGGTGACCCTCGATCCCATGGCCAATGCACTGGAACCGGAGGTGATGGATCGGCTGATCTCCGATCTCGACGAGGTCTGTACGGCGCGGGTCGTCGACGGGTGTGCCGTGGTCAGCCTGGTGGGGCGAAAGATTCGCTCCATTTTGTCCGGCCTGGCGCCGGCGCTGCAGGTCTTCGAGGAACATCAAATCCATCTGATGTCCCAGGCTGCCAGTGATCTCAATATGTCGCTGGTCGTCGACGAGGGACAGGCAGACAGGCTGGTGCAGAAGCTCCACGAGCTATTATTCGGTGAGCAGCTCGAGGACGCGGTCTTCGGGCCGCGATGGAACGCTTTGGTGGGAGAGGAGAAGTCGGAGTGGTCCGGCCATATGTGGTGGCATGATCGGGCGTCGCAGCTCTGCGATATTGCAGCCAAGCAGGGGGCGACGTTCGTCTACGACGGGGCGACGCTGGACGCGCGGGCTGACGAATTGATGGCCTTGAAGGCGGTGAACCGCGTCTTCTACGCCATGAAGGCCAATCCCCATCCGGAGATCTTGCGCCGCTTCGCATCGCGGGGATTGGGCGTCGAGTGTGTATCTCCCGGAGAGTTGGAGCGCGTCGATGATGTCTTCGAAGACCTCGAGGGGGAGCGCATATTATTTACGCCGAATTTTGCGGCCCGACAGGAATATGAGGCCGGATTCGAATCGGGCGGATGGGTGACGTTGGACAATCTATATCCGTTGGAGAATTGGCCCGACGTCTTCGCGGGCCGACAGGTGCTGGTGCGAATCGATCCGGGGCAGGGGCGCGGACATCACCGCTATGTGCGCACGGCGGGACCGCGCTCCAAATTCGGTGTCTCTCCGGCGGAGTTGGAGAAGCTGGCGAGGTTGGCCGAGGCGATCGACATGGAGGTGGTGGGGCTGCACGCCCACGTGGGAAGCGGGGTGCGAGAGCCCGGGACCTGGTCCGATACGGCGGTCTTTCTGGAGTCCTGCCGCCGATATTTCGACGGGGTGCGCATCCTGAACCTCGGAGGAGGAATCGGCGTGCCGGAGAGGCCCGGCCAGCACCCGCTGGATCTGCAGGCCGTCGATCGTGCGCTCTGCGAGTTCAAGGAGGCCCATCCCGATCTGGAGTTGTGGCTGGAGCCGGGGCGGTTTCTGGTCAGCGAGGCCGGCGTATTGCTGGCGCGGGTCACTCAGCGAAAGGACAAACCCAATATGCGCTACGTAGGCGTGGAGACGGGGATGAACTCGCTTATTCGTCCCGCCCTGTACGGCGCCTATCACGGCATCGTCAATCTGAGCCGCATCGACGAGGAGCCCACGGATTTCTTCGAGGTCGTCGGCCCCATCTGCGAGAGCGGCGACGTATTGGGCCACGCCCGAAGGCTGGCCGAGCCCGCAGAGGGCGACGTGCTGTTGGTGGCCAACGCCGGAGCATACGGGCGGGCCATGAGTTCGGAATATAATCTCAGAGAACCGGCGGGGGAGGTTGTGTTGGAGTAAGCGTTCAGTGGAATGCGCGACGCGACCCGTGGGGTCGCGAAAGCCGGGACAGCGGTAGCCGGAGAGTGGGCGGCTACCTTTGGTGGGGAGTCATTTCAGGAAGAGCTCTTCGACGTGGTGCCAGGGATTCACTGCTCTTCGAAGGTCAATTCGTAGTCGTAATCCATCGACAGGGCGTTGAACTCGCCGCCGACGCGAATCACGTAGGTGGTGTATGCGTCGAATTCGATCTGAGTGCTCGCCACCGTAGATTCGGGCCCTTCGGAGTGCAGCAGTTCGTGGCCCGGTCCGTAAATGAACAGATGGATATAGCCCCAGCCATCGATGTGACTCAGGACGACGTCGTACACTACCGCCTCGTCCAGTTCCACCAGATAGTAGGACTGCTCGCTGGTGATGTGTTCATTGGCCGTCCCGGAGAAGGTCTGGTTGAAGTTGGTGATCTCCTCGGGGACGACGACTTCAGCGGTGACGGTGACGTCGTCGGGGTCGTCGACGATGGCACGGACCTCGTAGGTGCCGGCGGCGATATTTATCACTCGCAGGAGGCTGCCGTCTCCGGCATCCAGAGCGTCTACGGCGACGATGTCGCCGCTATCGGCGTCGACCACGAGCAGTTCCACGGTACTATCGTCGGCGTTGTCCTGCTCGATCTTCAGAATATGTCCGTCATCGCCGACCACAATATCGTCGCCGATCTGAGGGGGATCAAAGATGACGATTTCAAAGAGAAAGTCCTCCATCGTGCCGTAGGTTGGAGGGTTGTGGAACGTGGCGATATATTCACTGTCTTCGAGACCGTGGACGAAGAGCGTTTCGCCAGGGGGGACGCTCTTCGAGTCGGCGACGACTTCGCCTTCCGGATCCTCGATGGTGATCTCAATATCCTTCCACTCGGCGTATGACCAATCGGCACTGATCAGCGCCGAGTGTCCGTCAGAACCGACAAACGAGGTCGTCAGCGAATCGCCGGGGGCGAGGTCCACAAATGGCTCGTGTGACAACTCGTAGTCCAGTCCGGAGTCGCTCCAGCGACTCGTCCAGTCGACGACGAGATAGAACTCCCCATCTTCAGGGATCTCGTAGGGGAAGCTCGTGCCATGGAATTCTTCCACGAAGGTCGTGTCAGACTCCCAGATTTGGAAAACCGGATCGGCACCTTTGGGGTTGTCCAAGAGTCGGAAGTCGGTCGTCATACCAGGCTCGAAGCCGACGACGGAGAAGTAATTTTCGTCGAGGCGACCGAAGGTTCCGCTAAGGAGTTTTTCCTCAAAGTTGTGGTCCTCCGCCGCGGGAGGCGCGATCTTCTCGATGGTGCCCACGTAGTCCCAGTCGTCTCCGCCGAGGAGACGGCCGTCCATCAACAGCGCCTCGGGCATGACGGCGACGTGGTAGGTGCCGTCCTCGGGGACCACGACCTGGCGGGCTTTGTCGCGGGCGGTGCCTACCGAGCTGTAGCGCGTCATATCGATGGCTTCGCCGTCAGTCGTTTCGTGTCCCGCCACCATAAACCCCACGCTGGGGATACGGATCGCCTGAACGGAGATCTCGAACCAGTCACCAGCGTCGGCTTCAAAGGAGAAGTAGTCGATGTGCTGATTCAACTCGCCGTCGCCGTCGAGGTCGCCGGGCTCCTCGATGGTACCGGTGAAGACGACGCTGTCGCCGACGGTGAAGACTCCGAGGTCGACCGGTTCACCATCGAAGGCGGGATTGGTATTGCCCGTAGCCTCCAGGTCGGCCTGTTCGGCCAACTCCGCCGCTTCGGGGACGCAATAGCCGTCGACGACGACGTCACCCGGTTGGCACCCGAGGGCGGGATAGCACAATCCGGAACTGCCGTCGTAATAGGTTCCAGCCGTGCACACGCCTTCGGTGGGAACACAGCGGTCTTCGTCTCCGGAGAAGGCCGTGTGGTCTCCGCAGACGGCGTCGGTGACGAGGCACTTGTTCTCATTGGGATCGAGTTCGCTGTAGTCGTCACATTCAATTGGGTCATCGGCGACACACCGGCCGTCGACCTCTTCGGTGTTTACTCCACATTCGATCTCGGGAAAGGTGGGCATGCAGCTTTCCCTGTCTTCATGGTAGGCAGTGCCCTCGTCACACAGGCTGGCAGCGTCGACACATTCGCCGTCCTTGATGATCTCTCCCCCGCCGCATTCCAGGAATTCTACCTCCAGGACACACTCTCCGTCGCGCTCCACCGTTCCTTGACCGCATTCGGCGCCGCTGCAACCTGCCAGCGACCATAGAGCGAGGCCGCAAGGGATGGTGAAAAAGACCGCCAGGAAGGATAATCTTCGAGTCATCATTACTCCTCTTTCGTGCGCCCGACAACGTGGTTGATTAGTGGCCGGTTTCGGTTCATGGCTCCTCTAGTTCCCACCCCTCCGGAGGCTCTTCACATTCACAATCCGTGCGCTGCCTGTTGAACCGAAACCCGTCGGGTCCCGTGCCGAATGGAAGCGCCCCGGCATTCACTCGACAATATTCCACCGGCAAGCACGGTTCATCGAGAATATACTCCACCCGGTAGGCCTCCACGCAGGCTTGTTTTGGGATGAACCCTCCGTGGGAATGCTCGTCATCGGGGCAATCGTAGGGTTCGCCCCACTCCGTCGTCACGTCGATGACGATCCTTCCCGTATCTGCAAGATAGGGGTCGACCTCCATGCGCTCCGGAGCGAAGCCATATAATCCCGAACACTTCGTATGGCTGAAGTCCTGTTCCGGAGTTACGAAGCTTTCGAGATCCGGATCTTTTACGCGGCGATCGGCGTCGTAAAGACTCCAGTGGTTGTAGCCATGGCCGTGTCGCAGCGCCGTGACCCAGAAGATGAACCACACTTCCTGGGAGTCCCCGGTCAATTGAGCCTGTACGGGGACGGGATCTTGTGGCCATCCCTCCACGCGATCCGAGATCTCGCGCAATGACGGTTCGCAATCATCGGTGTGAAAGTCGTATACGGCCCTATAGCTTCCGGGGACGACTATCTTCTCTGCTTCCTCTTGATCGCTGACCGCGTCGGAGCAGCCGGCGCCGAGACAAACGCCGATGATGGCGACGAGCGATACAACCACCGCGCGCCGCCATCCCGAACGTGGATGGGGACGGGACGTGAGAGACGGGGTCATCACTTCAGCTCCACCTCGAAGATGGGATTGTATTGAGACTCGTCGAGCTTGTAGCGAAGTTCGACCAAATTATCGTCGATGGAAACCTCGGGTTCGCAGAGTTGGTCCGTATTGCAGCCATGAAAAAGACTCGTAGAATCATCGCCGCTGAGAAAATCCGACATCCATCCCTGAACGGGGATCGGAGATGTCCCCTGATGAGTGATATTACCGAGGACCGCCACCGTCTCGTCGGCGCTGAAGAAGAGCCCAAACGCCCTGGGGACGTAACTTCCGTCTTCCAGGTAGACATCGGTTCGATCGTAATCATCACTGGCGACGATGTCCCAGGGCGAGAAATACCGAAGATGAAGGTGAAAACGAGGCGGCCAATCTTCGTCGAGCCGCTGGCTTAGAACGGCAACGGCGCGACAATTCTCACCGACGACCACGCCGCCCAGATGAACCGCCTCATCATCACCCACGGGCACGGTGACCGTGGAAAACGGGATCTGTTCGACGTTGTTCTCCGACTCGATGATAGCGGCGAATTGATGCTGTCCGCTGATCGGCCCGTCGGTAAACCAGATATTCGTAATCGCGCCCGGTTCGGCGTTCGCAGAGGAGCATCCCAGGTCACTGGTCGAGATGCTGAAGTCTTCGATGCCGAATTCCTGAAATTCCCCTTGTTCGCGATCTCTGAGTTCGAAGAGCAGTCTGTTGCTCTTCCGTTCCGAGCACGAATCGTCGGTGACGACCCAAACCTCGACCGGACCATGAGTTTCGTGTAGCTCCGTGGGAATCTCGCTGATCTCGATCTCCGTCGGAGAGCCGTCGGAATCGACTGAGTATGTCGCCTCAATCGGCGGTTCACCGGGTCGCTCCAGTTTGAAATGGACCGTCGTCTCCAGCGACGGGTATCGGAGGTGTTCCCCGGTCAAGACCAGGGTCATATGAGAGTAAAAGGAGACGGGGCTGACGTCGTTGAGGACGGGCTCGGGGCGTATCAACTCGAAGGTGGCCACGTTGCTCATCTGCGAGTCCGCCGGATCATCGGAATTGACCGTCTCGACTGTAACCTCTACGGTCCCGAATTTGCCCTCGAACTCCGACGGAATGGCGATATCGTCGATGGCCATCGGCCATCCGTCCGTGTCTTGGACTTCATATTCGGCCGTAATCGACGAGCTGTCGCAATCCGGATCGAGCTCGAAGTGAATCGTCGTCTCCAGCGACGGATAGTGCAGATGAAGTCCCTCGATCGTGATGGTTTCGTCGTCGGGAAAGGCGTTCGAGGGGTTGATATTCGTGATTATCGGCTCAGGATGTGCGCCGACGATCTCCACCATCGGTGTAAGAGTCATCCCGTTGGCGGCGTTGTAATTATAGGCCCTCAGTTGGAGTGCCGACTCCTCGTAGGGGTCGAAAGCATCCAGCGTGGTCTGCAGTGACAGCTTCGGAGGGATGGGCACCACGTCCGGATCGGACTCCTTGTCGTCGGGAGGATTGAGCTTGTCGTTTCCACTTTCGTCGAGTTGGATTCGGAATAGCCCCTCCGGGTCGAACCCTAGGGCGTCGACGTCGATCTCCACGCCGGGGGTGACCTCGAACTTCTGCGAGTTCAGGGAGTCCTGGTCGACGGTCAGTTCGGAGCCTTCGGGATCGCTCAGTGTCAGGCGTGCCAATTCGGGGCGAGTATCGTCATCGAAGTCCGGCTCGCCGATGAGGACTTGGAAGGATTCCGACAGAGTTACGTCGCAGGGCGAACCATTGACCACCGCCTCGTACTCCAGACTCGGCGCCGGCGGCCAGGGGTCGGTAGCGCCTTGCTCCATAAACCAATCCCACCTACCCGAGAAGTATCCGGGGTATTCTTCGTGGAGCCATAGGTCATCGACGACAACGTCGTCCTGGAGAATTTCAATTCGCGCCTTGCGCGGTTCGAGCCCGTCTTCACCGTCGACGTAGCACTGGCCCCTATGGTCCGGCTCGCGGCAATCAGCGCAGCAACGAAGGACGAATTCCGGACCTCGTGACGTCTCTCGCACAAAGCCCTCGATGGTATGACCAGTGTTTTGATCTTCGTATTCCTCGGCACCGCGGATCTCGAAGGTGTCGGACTCCTGAACGGTTACGATCGCCGGTTCGGACTGGATGTCGCCGAGGTTGTCGGGGTCTTCGAAGAGCTGATGAAATCGGAGTTCATCGCCGTCCTGGATGTTCAGACCGTAGAGGGTGATAAGAGTCCCGGATGAGTTGGCGTCGACGAGACGTACGACTTCGTCGTTGTGATAGACGACGATGCGAGCCTGTGGAAAGGTCGTCTTGACCAATACGGCGCTCGTGCCCGGACAGATGGGGTCGACGACCTCCGGAGGACCCACGTCGCCGAGCACAATCGGGGGCAATGGATCGATCACCGTGGGCGCCGATTCCTCACAGAGTTCCTGCCGAAATTCGACGGAATATCCCTCTTGGATATCTTCGTGGACGTTGATGGGCGCGCCGTTCTCACGGATTGCGTAACGCCAACCATGGGCGCCCGTGCCTGGTTGGTCGAATGAAAGCCATGCACCTACGTGGGCGCCGTCTACATAGACGGGATCCATTCCCGCGACGATGTCCTCGTCCTGGATCTCCAGCTTCGGCATCGGAGACGGTGCGGGCCGTACGTCGTGCCATTCCGACGGCGGCCCGATGAGAGAGGGGCGGGCGTCGGGACAGTGGACTTGTTGCGCTCGCACCTGCGCCGGGTATGGCAAAGGGTCGTGGGCGACCGGTTGCTGGAGTTCGGAAGTATGGGTGGGTACGGGAACTGCATCGCCGATCGCGTTGCCGGGGTCGTCCTGTTCTATGGTGAGCCGAAGACCAGGGATGAGGCCACGAGCCACGGTAATTCTACCGCATTCGTAGGAATCGGCGGCCAACCTCGGCTTCGGTAGGGCGTCGAAACCGTAGGTTTGTACGACTCGAAGATCGGAGGGTGGGCTCTCCTCGTCATTTACGTATTGAACGGCGTAGATGACATCCCCTGCCTCCAGCGGATACTCCAGTGAGATTCGTGCTATGCCCAGGCGATCCGCCGTGCCGGCACCAATTGGTACGTCGTCTTCGTCGAATACGCGTACCGAGGCGTTTTCGAGGAGGCTTTCGACGGCGATCCTCTCGGCGCACTCGAAGACCGGGGCTCGAATATGGGGTGGGGAAAGTATGAGGGGATAGTCGTCGGGCTCCCAGGTCTCGCCAGGGTCGGCGATGTCGTCGTCCGGGTCATCGGGCCCGCCGCAACCGTCAGGTAGGTCCGGGCAACCGCTAAGCATTGCGCCCACAACGAACAGGACAATCAAATATCGGGGGGGGGGGGGGGGATACGTCTCGTCTTCATTCGATACCTCAGTTCATCGTAACATCAATATAAATGTCCAGACTAATTTCTTACGCAAAGAACAACACTTTGCTACGGAAATCTCCAAGTCTATGTGGTTTAGCGATCCAGCCCGGCTCGCTCGCAATTCAGTGTTACCAATATAGGCCGAGTCTAGCGTGAACGGTGCACCTCCTCAACGAAATAGCCGTAAACCAATGTAAATGTTCGGGGCCCGCGGCCGGCCTGGCCGCCCTTCGGGTGGGCGATGAGTTCTGAGTACAATCTTTGCCAGCCGGCGAAAGAGGTGGTGTTGGAGTAGGCGGGGAGCGCGCAGTCTCTGGGGCCCGCGGGCAGCTTGCCCGCCGCCGAGCTTGCCGAGTCGAAACGGCGCCGCGCTCCCAGGGGATCGCTGGATCGAGGGGGTGATCCACCTTGATCGGTTGTATTACTCTAATGTGGTCGGCCCCCCTGGCCCCGGCCCGGTCCTCAACGTTGCCCACAACTTGGAATGCTCGATCCCTGGCCCTGGCCCGAAGTAATCCCTGCCCATGTCCTTGCCCTTGCTCGCAGTCTTGGAGTGGGGAAAGGCGGGCCGGGGCGAGGGCCGGGGCCCGGGCCAGGGAACTGCTACCGACGGAAACCGATCACACCCTGGATCGGGGAGGACGTTGAATTGCAGGGTTTCGTGGGCGTATGATGGGCGGGTCCACGAATTGTAGCCGCCGGAAAAAGTGATGAAGAAATTGGTGGGTCTATTCATCGTGATTCTGTCGACTCTGGTCGCCGCGACGGCCGGGGCCGGTGAGTGGTCCGATGCGTTCGGGGAGGAGTCGTTGCCCGAGGAGTTATTCGACGTGTCGGTGGTGGTGGTCGTGGAGGGGCCGCAGTCGGAGCGGGTGGGGCGGATTCTGGTGAATCGCCTCGACGAGTCCGGCCATGGCGAGGCGCGGATGAACCCCGTGTTGAGCCGGGTGGGGACGCGAAGCGACGAGGAGGTGGTCCGGGAATTGGAGCACCTTCCAGCGGAGGTGATCATCGTCCTTCGGACCTATTCCGAGGAGCATATTACCGCGTCGGACGCGCGCAAGCTGGCGGGGCTTCGGCTCCAACGAGAGCTGGAGCTCACCGAAGCTGACTCGATTCCGCTGGAGGAGAACCTGGAGGCCGATCTGGGACGAATGGCGGTATATGCCATCGACGGGACGTCCATCGGGGTGGTGGCCGTCTATCCGGGAGAGACGCTGTCGCAGATGGAGCGACTCGTCATGGGTGATACGTTGCGGGAGGTGGTCCTGGAGGCCGATGAGCCGTTGGTGGAGACAACGCCGCTGGGTGTCGAAGACGACGAGGAGAGGTGGGAGGACGACGATGAGAGCATGGAGGTCGCCGACGAGATCGACGAGCAGGAAGAGGACGACCGAGATGCCCAGGTCGACGAGGAGAGCGATGAGAATGGCGAGGTGGAGCAGAAGGCTCTCGATGAGATGGACTTCGGAGAGCCCGAGAATGAAGAGCGATACGAGATGCTGGGGCTGGAGGATGAGTTCTACCTGCAAGACCACTGGGACGCGCGTACCTTCACGGACGTGCAGATGTATCGAAGGCTCGACGACGATTGGGCGGCCCAATTCGAGTCCAATCGCTCGTCGCGTATCAAACGCCTGACGTTGAGCTTTGCAGTGGCGACGGCCGGGGTGGCTGCCACCACCATCGGAGCCCATAACTGGGTCGAGGGAGCGAGGGAGATAATCCCGCGTTGGAAGAGCGATATCTGCCACCGAGAGGTGGTGGTGGATAGGCGTAACGAGTGTTTGGATGCCGTCCACCACGATATGTACGGGACCCAGATTCGCGGAGGACAGGTAGCGCTGGCATCGGGGGGCCTGGCGCTGACTCTGGGTGTGGTCGGTGTCGTGAGGGCGAAGAGGAGGCCGTTACAACCGGTTTCGACCGAGGAAATTCTGAGGCGGGTGGAAGAGATCAACGATGGCGAGGACTGGGAGACGCTGCAGCGCGAACGAGAAGAGCAGCTTCGAAAGGAGGAAGAAAAGCGACGGCAAGAACGGGAGGAGCAGCGCCAGCGCGAAGAGCCGAGAGAGCGAGAGGAGCGCCGCCGCGGCGGGGGGATGCAGGCCGACCTGGACTCCACGCCGCCGGCGCCGATGAGGGCAGTGGTTGGCCAGCAGGGAGTGAGTTTCGGCGTTCAGCCCTATTTCGAGCCCTGGCAGGGCAGCGGGGGACTGTCGGTGTGGTTTCAGTGGTGAGGTTCAATGGGTTCTGCGAAGGTCGCCAGATCGCCACATGTGGCCCGTTGGTCGGTGATTTCAGTCCCGCACTGGTCGTACAAATCTGCGGAACAGTGAAGATTGGACAGGCAATCCATGACGCGAAGGGTGACGGGCAGACAATCGGAGTCACTTTCCGTCAACGCATCCAACTCTTCGGAAACGTTGTGAGTGCAGTGTGCGCGGGCGACATCCGAGATTGTGAGCGTTCGGCATTCGTGGGCGTAGTTGCAGAAGACATCGACGAAGTGGTCGCGGGGACTCACCAGGTCATCGGCCAGATTGGGGCAGGCTGACTGCAGACCCTCGCCTTGCTCCGAACAGAGGCCGGGAAGGAGAAAGTCGCGGCAATCCTGTCCTTGTTGGCAGTGCATCCACTGTTCAAAGGCGAAGCGGCAGATGACGCCCTCGTCGTCGATGGACTCTTGAAGTTCGACCTCTACGGTATCGATGCAGTCGGCGCCGCCGATTCCGGGGACCTGATCGTAGGTACGGCCTGTTTCGTCCTCGCAGGTGGAGCGATGCTCGCAGAGCTGCGTGGCCAGTTGGCGAGCCTCGTCGTCGCTGCTGCAGGCGGCGAGTACGGTGACGAGAACGATGCCGAAGAGCAGTGCGCGTTTTGGAGTACTCATCTCAATCCCCTCGAAGACCAGGGTAGGTGACGATGATGCCCGATTCGGGCGGGGGCGGTCAATGAATGCACTTTTGCGGGCATTCGCGCTGGAGGTTGCGCTGGAATCGAAGGTGGTCGGCGAAGAGTTGGCGGCCGAAGATGCCGTCGTCGGCAAAGGGCCATTGGAGGTCTTCGGCGCAGAGATCTTCGATCTGGAAGGAGCGGTCGCGGAAGGTTCCGGACATATAGAAGGGGCGAAGGTTGTCGCGGCACCAGTTGATCTGCATCTGGCGGATCATGGGGCCGTTCCAGAGCTGTTCGGTGGTGATGGCTTCGTATTTCGGGAGGTGTCCGGGCTCGACAAAATAGGCTTCGTCGATGCGGATATAGTCGTCGCGAAGGCGCAGGGACTCGGGCATGACGAGGTGGTTGTGGCAGCCCTCGTCGATGCGCAGGTTGCTGACCATGGCCGCCGTGTGTTGGAAGCGAATGCCCAGGTAGGGGGTCAGGCCGTGGAGGGTGAAGACAAGGGCCATGGTCCAGGCGATGGCCCGGGGGTGGAGGGCGCGGCGTAAGAAGGGCCTGGCGGCCTGGCAGGTCGCGCGCCCTTGAGATGTCTCGGGATGCCAGGGGCGGGCGAAGAGGGCGGTGAAGAGCAGGGCCCAGAGAATCCACTCCCGGGGGATCATGGAGTGTTGGCCGAAGGGGATGGTGCCCAATAGAAGGCTCAGAGCGGTGGTGGCCGTCGCTGCGGCGGCGACGGCCGGTCCCCGGCGGCGCAGAAAGTCTTTGAAGACACTCAGGTCGGCGGGGCGCAAGAAGGCCGCGTGGCCGGCGAGCATGACGAAGGCGAAGGCCGGGGCCACGGTGAGTGTGAGGGGGATGTGAAAGATGAGGGCGGCGATGAGCGCCAGGCGTCGGCGGCGCAAGATATAGAGGAGGCCGATGGACGCCTCCAAGACGATGACACCCACGGCGGTGGCCAGAAACCAATTCTCAGGGATGGCGGGGAGGGTCGTGGAGTAGTGATCGGCCAATTTGTCGAGGCCGAGGACGGCGCAGCTTACGTCGGGGTCGAAGAAGTCGCGGTTTATCTTGTGGAAGGCCGCCAGAAGATAGGTGGCGATGGTGGTCAGCTTTAGCAGATCGAAGAAGGCCAGAAGATGGGGGGAGATTTCGCCGTAGGAGGTGGTCCTTCTCTTCAGGCGGCCGGGGCAGGTGGCCAGATAGGCTCGCAGGCCGAGAAAGAGAGTGCCGCCGGTGGCGAAGACCATCAATAGCAGGGACTGGGTCAGATGATCTCGGGCGAAGAGCAGGGGAAGTAGCTTTCCCACAGCGCACATCGCCCAGGCCAGCGCACAGGGGCGAACGATCAGGATGACCAGGCCGATGAAGAAGAAAATATTTCCCGGGATCCACTCCACCTGCCAGGCGTCGGCGAGCCACAGATGGCATAACCCGGCGAAGACATAGGTGAGCGCGACGAGGCGGAGGGTGGGATGAGAAGGTACGTCGACGGCGGCCCGCCAGGGGCGGTCGGTGCGAAACTTTGAAATGTCGACGTCTTCTTGCGAGTTCATCGGTGGTGCGAGGGGATGGAGAAGAGAAGGACGAGCGGAACTTTCACAGGTATGCGTTTCGTGCTAAGGAATGGCCCGATATTGAGTCCTACAAGACGTAGCAGTTTCGGAGTACGCAGTCATGATACCACTCAAGCGCGCGCTGTCGTCGCCCGTGGGGCGTAAATTCGTGATGTCCCTTTCGGGGATCGCCCTGGTGTTGTTTGTGATCGTCCACCTACTGGGGAATTTGACCCTGTTTTTCCCGGGGGAGGACGGAGAGAATTTCAACGATTACGCCGCCTTCTTCGCTGATCTGGGCCCGGTGCTATATATCATCGAGCTGGGATTGTTGGTGGTCATCGTCGTCCATATGGCGTGGGGGATTTCGACGTGGCTGAAGAACCGAAATGCCCGCCCCGAAAATTACGGGACGGGGCAACAATCAAAGGGTGGACCCAGCAATCTGAGCCTTCTGTCGAAGAATATGATCTTCACCGGCGGGACGCTGGGGATCTTCTTGATCGTGCACCTCTGGCACTTCCGGGTGCGAAAGGAGATGGGCTCGGTCAAGGAGGAGTACGGAACCTATGAGACCGCCGGGGGTCGCGAGGTGGCCGATCTATACGCCATGGTGGAGGGATCGTTCTCCTCGCCGGGGTGGGTGATCTTCTACGTGGCCTCGATGTTCTTTCTGGGCTTTCACCTGCGCCACGGATTCTGGAGCGCCCTCCAATCGCTGGGGGCGATGAAGCCAGAGTGGTCGAAGGGGATCTACGCCATAGGCCTTGTGGTGGCCGTGATTCTGGCCGTGGGCTTCATGGGGATTCCCATCTGGATGTTCATCGAGGCCAATTGAGGGATTGAACGGGCCAGTAGTGAACGCACCGAATTCGAGTCGAGAGGAGTATGAGATGACGACGTTGGATGCGAGAGAGCCGGAAGGTCCCCTCCAAGAGAAATGGGATCGGCGTCGGGAGAAGATGAGCCTGGTGGCGCCGAATAATAAGAAGAAGCACGAGATCATCGTCGTGGGAACCGGGTTGGCCGGTGGGTCTGCGGCGGCGACTCTGGGAGAGCTGGGCTATAACGTCAAAGCCTTCTGCATTCAGGACTCACCCAGGCGGGCCCACTCCATCGCCGCCCAGGGCGGGATCAACGCCACGAAGAATTATCCCAACGACGGGGATAGCGTCTGGCGACTGTTCTACGACACCATCAAGGGTGGCGACTTTCGAAGTCGGGAGTCCAATACCTATCGGCTCGCCCAACTGAGCAATAATATCATCGATCAGGCCGTGGCACAGGGCGTTCCCTTTGCCAGGGAGTACGGCGGAGAGCTGGCGAACCGCTCCTTCGGTGGTGCCCAGGTCTCGCGGACCTTTTATGCCCGGGGACAGACGGGGCAGCAGCTCTTGCTGGGGGCCTACCAGGCCCTGCTCCGCCAGGTGGATGCGGGCAAGGTACAGATGTTTCCGCGTCGCGAGATGCTGGATCTGGTGGTCATCGACGGGCAGGCCCGTGGGATCATCGTCAGAAATCTGGTGACGGGAGAGATGGAGCGATATTCCGCAGATGCGGTGGTGCTGTGCACCGGCGGTTACGGGCGGGCCTACTTCTTGTCGACCAACGCCTTTAATTCGAACGCCACGGCGGCCTGGCGCTGCCACAAGCGAGGCGCCTATTTCGCCAATCCCTGCTATGTGCAGATTCACCCCACCTGCATTCCTCAGAGCGGCGACTATCAGTCGAAGCTGACTCTGATGAGCGAGAGCCTTCGAAACGACGGACGGGTGTGGGTGCCGAAGAAGAAAGAGGACGCCGGCAAGCCGCCCCACCAGATTCCCGACGAGGATCGCGATTATTATCTGGAGCGCAAATACCCGGCCTTCGGAAACCTGGTTCCCCGCGACGTGGCGTCGAGAAACGCCAAATACGTCTGTGACGAAGGAAGGGGCGTGGGGGCGACGGGCCGGGCGGTGTACCTGGATTTTCGCGACGCCATTCAGGAGCAGGGCCGCGATCTCATCGAGGATAAATACGGAAACCTCTTCCACATGTATCACAAGATCACCGACGAGGATCCCTACGAGGTGCCGATGCGCATCTATCCGGCCGTCCACTACACCATGGGCGGGCTATGGGTGGATTACGAGTTGATGAGTACCATTCCGGGATTGTTCGTCGCCGGAGAGGCTAATTTCTCCGATCACGGAGCGAACCGCCTCGGCGCCAGCGCGCTGATGCAGGGGCTGGCCGACGGCTATTTCGTCATCCCCTTTACGGTGGGCAATTTCATCGCCAACGACTTCCAGGGCAAGGTGGACACCAGCCACGAGGCCTTCGACAAGACGGAGGCCGATGTAAAGGCACACATCAAGAAGATGATGAGCGGCGGAGACGAGGACAGCCGAACGGTCATCGAGATCTACCGCGACCTCGGAAAGGTGATGTACGACAAGGTGGGAATGAGCCGGACCAAAGAGGGACTCGAAGCGGCGCGAGAGAAGATCGTGGAGTTGCGCCAGGAGTTCTGGAATGGCGTCAAGATTCCGGGAACGCCGGATGGCTACAACAAGATGTTGGAGCTCGCCGGGCGGCTGGCGGACTTTTTGGAGCTGGCGGAGTTGATGGCCATTGACGCCTCAGAGCGCGAGGAGTCCTGCGGCGGTCATTTCCGAGAGGAATACCAGACCGACGAGGGCGAGGCGCTGCGTAAGGACGAGGAGTTTTCCTATGTGGCGGCCTGGGAGTATGGCGAGGCCGGCGATTGGACGGTGCATAAGGAAGAGTTGGAGTTTGAGAACGTGAAGTTGTCCACCCGGAGTTATAAGTGATTATTACGCCATGAGCACAAGTTGATGGAGCGCCTGCTGTGTTGAGAACGAGCTGGACTGCGTTGCAAATGCTTGACGATGCGCTGCATCGACTGCGCTTTGCGCCTTGTCCAGCCCGCCCTCAACTTCGCATCCATCTGCATCAACTACTGCTCAAGGCGTTGTAGGAAGGAGTACCAGAGATGGCAAAAGAGACGATCACGGTTCATCTGAAGGTGTGGCGACAAAACGGTCCCAATGACCAGGGGCGTTTCGAGACCTATAAGGCGGAGGACGTCAACGTTCATATGTCTTTTCTCGAGATGCTGGACGTGGTCAACGAGGACCTGGTCCGCGCCGGAGATGATCCCATCGCCTTCGACAGCGATTGTCGTGAGGGGATCTGCGGAACCTGCGGATTCGTCATCAACGGCCAGGCCCACGGTCCGGAGCCGAGCACCACGGTGTGTCAGCTCCATATGCGCAGCTTCAAGGACGGGGAGACGATCACCATCGAGCCCTGGCGAGCGCGGCCCTTTCCGGTCATCAAGGATTTGGTCGTCGATCGAGACGCCTTCGACCGCATCATCTCCGCCGGAGGCTACGTCTCGGTGGGCACCGGTCCGCACCAGGATGCGAACGCCGCCAAAGTCGGAAAGCCCCTGGCCGACAGGGCCTTCGACGCCGCGGCCTGCATCGGCTGTGGAGCCTGTGTGGCGGCCTGTCCCAACGCCGCCGCCTCTCTGTTTACGGGGGCGAAGATCACCCACCTGTCGCTTCTGCCGCAGGGCAAGCCCGAGCGCAGCCGGCGCACACGGCGGATGGTCCACCAGATGGAAAAAGAGGGCTTCGGAAATTGCTCCAATATCGGCGAGTGCGAGGCGGTATGCCCCAAGGATATCTCCATCGACAATATCGCGAAGATGAAGCGCGAATATCTGCGAGCGATCTTCACCGATTCGTGAGGGAGAGCGGTGCGTAACCACGGACGTTGAACAAAGCGTCCCGTAGCCCCGGGCCACGCGCAGTGCGCGTGCCCGGGGTTTCGAGCCTTCTGAGACTCTCAGAAGAACAATCGATAGCCCAGATCGAAGTTGATGGCCGCCGTATTGGACTCGCCGGTGATGCGTTGATCCAGCGGGCTTCCACCGACGAGGAGGTTGGCGGCCACGGAACCGGGACCGAGTTCGTATTCTACGCCGCCGCCGATGAGGATTCCGTATTCGGTGTTGGTCTCCCTATTTTCGCCGAAGTCGGCGCCATTGCCCTGGGCCTCCATCACCGATTCCATCAGATAGACGCGGGGTGCGATCATCGCATGGGCGCCGAATCCCTGGCCGGGCGCCTTAAAACGCCACAGGGCGGAGAGCTGGACGGTGAGCATGCGCTGGGTCAGGTCCCAGTCGTAGGTGGCGCCCTCCTCTCCGAGCATGGCGTGAGTGCCGGTGCCGCTGGCGCCGGGCTGGGTGTAGCCGGCGTCGACGCCGATCTGCAGGGGGCGCTGCATGGAGCCGACGTCGAAGGGCATGATGATGCCCAGGTCGAGTCCGAAGGTGGGCCAGGACTCCAACTCTCCGAAGGGTTGAGGTGCGGTGACGCCAACTCTGGGCATAAGGGCCAGGGTGGGATGAGAGGCGGCCCCCCCGCTGCCGGCGGCACCAGGGGCAAGGCTGGCCTGAAGCTCGTCGGCTGTCGCCGTGGAGCTGGCAGCCAAGAGGCCCATGAGGAGTACGGTGAAGAGTAGCTTTTTCATGTCAAACTCCTTGCGTTGCGATGTGAAATCGCCCTTGGGGCTACGTCATGGCTCTGCGGGAACTCAGGGTGTCGATCCGGCTACGGAGAATTGCACCGTCGGCGTGGGATCTGCGCCCGTGTCGACACCACCGGTGTGGTACCAGAAGCCTCGGAATGGGACGGCACCCATCCAGGCCCGGGGCTCCATCTGGAGATCCGAGAGGTTCGAGAAGTTGACGGCGATGGTGGCGGGAGGACAATCTGCGCCGCATTGAACCTCGCTGTGGTCGCCGCTGGAGCCGGCGGAACCGCCGCTTCCTCCACCGGCGTAGACCAGGTTGTTATTCATGATGGCGCCGACGTGACCCGAGGTCTGTCCGCCAGGCATCTGGCGGGTGGGACCGAGCTCCTCCCATCCGTTGAGGAAGCCGTCGCCATCGACGTAAGCGACCCGCAGGTGGGTGGCGTTTCCGCCGTCCGTTTCGCCGGCATAGACGAAAATGGAGGGAGCTTCGCCGGCGACGGCGGAGGCGTTTCTGCCATAAGCGACGGCCGCGGTATGTGCGGTGCGAGCCTCGGGAAGAAGGAGGTCGTTGCCGTCGCCGTCGATGCCGGTCATGGGTGGTCCGACCTCCTGGTCACGTTCGCCGAAGACGTCGACGCTGAAGACTTCGTAGTCGGCCAGCAAATCGCCGTCGTTATTTTCGCCGCCGATGGCGTAGATGAAGTATTCGTCGTCGAATTGAGGGCTGGGAGCGAAGGTGATTCCGGCGCTCCTGCGCTCGGTCTCCAGTTCACCGACTTGATGCCAGGTGCCGAGGGATCCCGTGGGAAGGGGTTTTTGTTCTTCATCGGGGGTCAGCGAGCCGTCGTCGGTAAAGGTATTCTCCGAGGCGTCGACGGTGGCGATATAGGACTCGTCGCCGTAAGGATCGTCGGGCTCGACGTTGCGGTAGATGCGATACTCCTCGATCTGGTGATTGATCTGTGAAGGCGGTTGCCACTCGATGGTCACCGTGGCGCCGTCGATGGGGAGCTGGATGGGTTGCGGTTCGCTGGCCAGGGATTCCCCTTCGGGGTTGGCCGGGTCGTCTTCGCCGTAGACGGCGGAGACTCGATAGTAGTAGGTGCCGGCGTCCAGTCCTCCCAGATCGGAGGGATCGTCGGACTCCAGGAATTGTTCGACGTCGATGTCGACGGCGACGATCTCGGGAACATCGCTGGGGTCGAGCACCTGGGCGCGCAGGATTTCACCGGTGACGCCGTCGTCGGTGACGCCACCGACGAGGTAGACGAAGTCCCGGATGCGAACGCCGTCGGCGAAGCTGCGTCCTTCGGGCAGTTCGTAAGGCAGGTATCGCCACTGTCCGGGGGCGCCGAATTTGTCGAGACGGGCGAATTCGCCGGTGGCGTAGAATTCACCGGAGGTGGATCCATCGTCGCCGCCGATGGCGTAGACGTAGTGGTTGGCGCGGGTCGCCGATCCGGAGAGGGTCGTCGGTGCCCGGCGGGCGGTGTTGAGATCCGGTCCAGACTGGAACTCCAGGAATTTCGCCGCCGGATTGGTGATGGTGATTGGCGAGTACTCATCAAAGGTGCCGTCGGGGTTGGTAACCCTCATATAGCAGGCGCTGAGTCGGTCGAGGTTACCGGCGTCGACGGTCAATTCGATGAGGGAGTCGGAGACGGAGTTGATGGTGATCGACGCCGGTTGGTCGAGGTCGCTCTCGTCGGTGCTGTCTTCACCGGTGGGGCGACAGAAGACCTCGACTTCCGGGTCGTCGGGATCGTCGCGGAAGCGTGAGCCCTCGACGTCGACGCTGACGGTACCGGTAGGCCAGGCGCTGGGGCTGACGCTTTCGATACGCGGGGGAAGCTCCTCGGTGACTTCGAAGGCGTCGTCCAGAACGCCGACCTGCCCCTCCGGGTTGACGACGATCAGGTCGTAGGTTCCCACGGACAATCCTGCGGGGACCAATCCGTTGAGCTCGGTGTCGTCGATGAATTGCAGGGCCTGAATTTCTCGGCCCAGGGCATCGCCGCTGCCGGTGGGGTTGAGGTATGCCCGGGGCGTGGCCTCGAATTGCACCTGGCCGGGATCGGGGTCGTCGGAGGCGGTGATCTCGACGGCCGTCGTCTCGCCCTGGCCTCCGAAGGGTGGGAAGATGGCCTCCAGGGCCAGCGTGGTTTCATCGGTGATGGTCACCAGGGCGTCGGCTTCGTTGCTGCAGGTGATCTCTTGGTCGGTCAGGCGAATGCCGAAGTCCGCCGATTCCCCGTCTTCATTCATGTCGGCAGCGTCCACCTGGGCGAGTATGTCGGCTGGAATCTCGGCATTGACCACGTGGGGACGTCCTGCCTCGGTGCTGAAGTCGAGAATGGTCGTCGAGCCGTCGGGGTGGATGAGCTCCACCTCGTCGATGGAGCCGCCCAGCTCGTCGTACAGCCCCGCAGCGTAGATGGTGACCTGGGTGTTCATCTGATTGAAGACCACCGGGGGATCGACGAAAATCGGCAGCGGTCCGTCGGTGACGCGGATCTCCTCTTCGTATTCGGAGCCGCAATCGCCGGGGTTGATGAATTGGAATTCGGCGGTGCCGGAGCTGAGCCCGCCTGCAAAGGTCACGGTGGCACTCTGGCCGTCGGCGGCGACGTCGACGTC
>SLPW01000299.1 GCA_007131755.1 Myxococcales bacterium
GAGCCCGAAACCGAGCCCGAGACCGAGACCGAGATCGAGACCGACACCGAGCCCGAGACCGAGACCGAGACCGAGACCGAGCCCGAGCCCGAGCCCGAAACCGAGCCCGAAACCGAGCCCGAGCCCGAGCCCGAGACCGAGCCCGAGACCGAGACCGAGCCCGAGCCCGAGACCGAGCCCGAGCCCGAGACCGAGCCCGAGCCCGAGCCCGAGCCCGAGACCGAGCCCGAGCCCGAGCTCTTTCCGGTTTGCAGCCAGCGACGGGATCTGGGATAGACGAGGCCTATCGATCGATGTGGTTTGTCAACGAGGAGAGGTGATGAAGAATCCGAGCGCTGAGGTGGGTGGGGTGGAGATGCTGCAGGTCGACGGATTGTTGATGCCCGGCGACTCCGGTGGTGACGTGGTCGATCGATGGGGTGGAAAGGCGGTGCAGCTTCGGGAGTTGGAGCGGCTGGGGGCGTCGGTGCCGCCATGGTTTGCGGTGTCGAGCGAGGTATTTGGGGAGGTGATCGCTGAGGCCGGGGTCTTCGAGAAGATCGAGGAAGCTCTGGACGGGGTGGAGGCCGACGACGACTTGAGTGGGCTGTCGGAGAAGATTCGGGGTTGGGTGGAAGAGGTGGAGTGGTCGGATGGCCTGAAGAGTCGGGTGGAGCGGGCCTTCGACGCCGCGGTGGGGAAGGAGGCGATGGCGGCGGTGCGCTCGTCGGCGCGCGACGAGGACGACGCGCAATTTTCCTTTGCCGGGTTGCACGACAGCCTGACCTTCGTGAGACGCGACGGGTTGGTGGAGGCCATACGGCGCGTCTGGTCGTCGGCCTATAGCGAGCGCGCGCTGGGTTATCGTTTGCGCCACGGGTTGGACGCCGTGGATGTGGGGATCGCCGTCATCGTGCAGGAGATGATCGATCCCCTTGTGAGCGGGGTGGTGTTTACGGCCGACCCGGCGACGGAGGACGTGGAGACGGTGCTCATCGAGGCGGTGTGGGGTGCCGGTGAAGGGCTCGTCGGCGAGGGGTATTCATCCGATTCGTTCCGGGTGGACAAGCGCTCCGGTGAGGTGGAGAGAAGGCTCGCCGAAAAGTCGCAAAAGCTCGTCTTCAATGCCGAAGGGGGAAGCGGTCTGGTGGAAGTGGAAGTACCCGATGAAGAGCGGAACGTGTCGACGTTGGTGGGCAACCAGGTCGAGGAGCTCTCCGCTTTCGCACAACATGTGGAGGAGCATTTTCGAAAACCCCAGGACCTGGAGTTTTGCGTCGACAGAGAAGGGGAATTGTTCTGGCTTCAGACGCGGGCCATCACCACGGTGGACGAGCTCGGTCCGGCGGCGGGGCAGCGGTTGTTGTGGGATAACTCCAATATCATCGAGAGTTACTCCGGGGTGACGACGCCGATGACGTTCAGCTTCATCGAGCACGCCTATACCATCGTCTACCAATGCTTCTCGGAGGTGATGGGCAATCCGCCGGAGACGGTGCGAAAGAATATGCCCGTCTTCGAGAATATGCTGGGGCTCATCCGTGGTGAGGTCTACTACAACCTGTTGAATTGGTACCGGTTGGTCAGGTTGTTGCCGGGATTTCAGCTCAATAAGGAGTTTATGGAGTCCATGATGGGGGTCGACGAGTCGCTGGACGTGGAGAGCGAGGAGCTGGAGACGACGTTTTTCGAGAAATTCGCCGATCTGGGATCGCTGACGTCGGTGGTGATGCGCTCGTTGGTCAACTTCGGTCGCATCGACGAGGTGGCGTCGGACTTCGAGGAGCATTTCGAGTCTCATTTTCAGCAGTGGGAGACCATCGACCTGGGTTCGAAACGGCCCGACGAGCTGATGAAGCTATACTGGGAGATGGAGGAGAAGCTTCTGTGGAATTGGAAGGCTCCGATCATCAACGACTTCTACGTGATGATCGCCTACGGATTGTTGGAGAAGCTGTGCCGAGAGTGGTGCGGCGATGAGGCGGGGACCTTGCAGCACGATCTGATCTGCGGAGAGGGGGGGATCGCCACCAAGGAGGCGTCGGAGTCGTTGATTCGACTTGCGAAGAGGGCGAAGGAGACGCCGGCTGTGGAAGAGGTGATTCTGGAGGTCGACGTCGACGAGGTGCTCGACAGGCTCTACGAGACCGAGGGCAGCCAGAGGTTTCTGGCCGACTTCGACGCCTACCTCGCCGCCTACGGCTACCGCTCCATGGAGGAGCTCAAGCTCGAGGAGCCGACGATGCGCGACAATCCGGGCTTTGCGTTTCAGATGATGCGAAATTATCTGAAGGCCGACGAGAGCGTATTGGATCTAAAGGCGCGGCGTAAGCGAGAGCTGGAGATTCGGCATAAGGCGGAAGAAAAAGCGTTTGCCTCGCTCAACGCCGTGCGGCGGCCGCTGTTCAAGAAGGTGTTGGCGGCGGCTCGGCGCGGGGTGCGCAATCGAGAGAATATGCGCTTTAAGCGAACCAAGATCTACGGATTGGTGCGTGAGCTATTGCTCAGCGTGAGCGATTCCTTCGTGGACGCCGGGTTGTTGGATGAACGGGACGATATCTTCTATCTGACCGTCGACGAGGTGTGGGCGTTTATCAAGGGCACGGCGGTGACCACGAATCTGCGGGGTCTGGTGGAGCTGCGGCGGGAGGAGTTCGCGCACTATCGCGACAACCCCGAGGGCTCACCGGACGACCGTTTTACGACGTACGGGATGGTCTATCACAAGAATTCCTATCGGCGCCGGCGCCGCCCGGACGAAACCGAGTTGGAGGAGGGACAACTGGGCGGCATCGGCTGTTGTTCGGGAGTGGTGGAAGAAGAGGTGAAGGTCATCCGAAGCGTGAGCGACGATATGTCGTTGTCGGGCCAGATCCTGGTGGCGGAGCGCACGGATCCGGGCTGGGTGCCCCTCTATCCGTCGGTGTCGGGGGTGCTCATCGAGCGCGGCAGCGTGCTGTCCCACTCGGCCATCGTGGCCCGGGAGATGGGGATTCCCACCATCGTCGGAGTCGACGGGTTGATGAACGCCCTGGAGTCGGGGGACAGAGTTCGTATGGATGGCGAGAAGGGGGTTGTGGAGGTCATGGAGTGACCGACGAGGGTGTTGCTTACGGGGAGGATTACCACGGCGGCTGCCAGCCATGGCGCATCAACTCCTGGTCGACGGGGATGGGCCAGGTGTCGAGGAGGCCCTGGGTCTGGGCGAGGTAGATGATGAGGCCCACGGCGACGGGGAGAATGATCTGGGAGGCCGGCCAGTAGAATTCGTCGTCTTGCTGTCGGGGGCGCCTTTCGACGATGCGATAGTTGGTGGCCGAGGCGGCGGTGGCGACGGCGATGATGACCAGGGGGGTCAGAAAGTGAACGTCGGAGAAGAGAATCCAGGCAGGGGCGACGATGGCGATTCCGCCGGCGAGTCCGATGGCGGTGCAGAAGCGGGCGGAGTAAAAGGGGCCGCGTACCTCCGGGTTCGGGCGCCACAGCGTGGTGATGGCGAAGGCGAGGACGACGGCTCCCGTCGCCAGGTAGGCGCCGTAGAAGTCGGCCCACTGGCGCGAAATATTCGCGACAAGGATGACTCCGAAGGGGATGAGGAGCGCGCGGTAGATGGGGCGGATTCGCATCGAGAGGTCGACGTGAGTGAGCCGGACGGAGGCGACCCAGGCGTTGATGGCGACCAGAAAGGCCACGAGCACGGGCAGCGCCCAGGGAGCTCCGGCCAGCGCCCAGGCGGCGAACATGAAGAGGGCGAATCCGATGATGGCGCCGCCGTCAAAGGGCGGCTCCGGCGTCTTTGCCAGGCGGTGGACGATGACGTTGATGGCGATCATCCCGAAGAAGATCACCACCAGATGAAAATTCTGAAAGAGGAGGACCGTCAGCGTGTCTTCCGAGAGTTTTTCGAGGATGACGGCGGCGGCGACGGGGACGAAGAGGTTGTCCGCCCCTTTGAGGGAGATGGCCTCGAAGCCCGTAAGTAAGAGACCTGTGGCGAAGGCGATGTGGATCAGGTTTGGCCAGGGAAGTTCGGAGAAAAATGGCGCCGTCACCAGCACTGCGGCGAAGGCGATGGCGAAGAAGGCCAGGCTTCCCTCGACACTCTTCGCGCCGTCCTGCACGGAGTAGCGCAGGCGTCCGTATCGAATGCCGATCAGAGCGGCGCAGGCGTCGGCGACGCCCAATATCAGGATCGACGAGAAGTAGATCCACAGGTCGTCTCCGGCCAGCAAAAAGACCATGAAAATGGCGACCGTGTAGTATTCGCTGCCGCGAGTGGTGCGCTCTACGGAGCTGAGACATTTTAAGAGGGAGAGGTTTCCGGCGAAGCGAAAGAATATGCTCATCGCCACGGCCATGACGCCGACGACGAAGGGGGATTCGATGAGAAAGGGAAAGAGCAGACAGGCGGCGGCGCTTGCGAGGTGGACGAATTTGCGGCTGTGCTCCGGATCGGGGTTTCCCAGTCGCGCCCACAATTCGCCGATGCCGAGGATGGCGAGGAGGACGGTCAATAAAATGACGGCGCCGATGAGGTCATCGCCGATCAAGACAAGACCTCCTCGACGACGAAGTTCCCGTAGAAGAAGGCGCGGTCCTGTCCGTGGAGTGTTTTCGACAAATCATCGAGCAGGCGAAGCCGCTCGGGGTGATGGTCGTGTCCGCAACGGGGGACGAAGACGTTCCAGGTGGCAAACCTCGCTTCGGGTCGGGCGTGGTCCAGGAGCGTCTCGTAGATATCGGCCGTGGCGTCCTCGTCGAGGTATTCGAAGAGGTCGGAGAGGTTGAAGGCGTCGAAGCCGCCGTCGGCCCAGTGGCGAGCGGCGTCGTCGATGGTGCCCCAGCAAAGGGTGAGGCGGTCCAGTCCGTCTCGAATCGCCTCGTATTTTTCGGGCTCCAGATAGGGGGGGAGGGCGTCGTAGAAATTGCCGCGAAGAATAAAGGTTAGATAGGGATTGTCGTGGGTCGACAATTCGGTCAGCGCCTGCTCGGTCCGCCCTGCTATCTCCCGGGAGACCGGTCCGTCGACGTAGCGAAAAAACTCGGGATCCCTGCCGAGCCATCCCATGACGCGGCGGCTGAAGAAGAGGCGAAATAAATAGCGCCAGCGCCGGGAGTTCCAGACCTCGTCGTAGAAGCGACGACGTTCCTGGGGCGACTTCTCCTCGAGCAGGCGGTCCACGGTGGCGCGAGAGTGAATCAGGGGGAGCACGCGGTTTCGAAAGGAGGCGAAGTAGCGCTCGAATTTGCCGCCGAAGATGATGCCCTCTTCGACGAGCTCCGTGTGGGCGTCCCAGAATTGGGCCGATTCCGGCGCCAGATCGTCTCGAAGCCGTCTGTACGTGGCGAGCCGGTCGTCGCCGTCGCGCACGCCCAACATGGCGAGCAGGTCCGGGTAGTCCAGACGCCGAAAGGCGGCGGCCCGCAGATCGAGGCAGGCCAATTGAGGCCGGCTCAAGTCGACGGCGACGACCTCGGCGCCGGTGGCCAATAACTCCAGGGAGTTGTCGCCGGCGGAGGCCACGGACAAGACGCGGTCTCCGGGACCGACGTCGAGAGCGCGGCGAAGTACGTCGGCGTCTTCCCAGCAATTGGCGTATCGGATGATGTCGAAGTCGGCGCGGCTTTCGATGCTGCCGGTGTCGGGCTCGTTTCGCAGGTCGAGGAACAAAGGGAGCTCCCGGCTCGAGGAATCACAGTCGGTGCAGCGGGAGAATAAGAGGAAGCAGGAGGGATGTCGATGGTGGGGGTTGGGCGGTACCTCCTCCGCCTCACTGCCCGCAGTCGAGCCAATGCCCTTTCTCAAAGACGTGGAGGCGGTTGATGGCGCGGGAGGCGGCGACGTAGCGGGCGTTTCGGGAGCAGCGGGGGTCGTCGGGATCGATGTCGACGAGGATGATC
>SLPW01000047.1 GCA_007131755.1 Myxococcales bacterium
GACCTCCTCTAGATCGGAGATCAGCCGATCCATCACCTCCGGCTCCAGTGCGTTGGCCATGGGATCGAGGGTCACCGTGACGTTGGACTCCGACGTGGCCACCAGATCGATAGACAATCCGTGGCGCTTGAAGATCACGAAGACGTCGGCGAGAAATCCCACCTGCTGCCACATTCCAAGAGTGTCCATGGAGATCGCCGTAATCCCCTTTTTGGCGGAGATGGCCTTTACCCGCGCCTGCTCGTCGTCGATATGGGCGACTCGTGTGCCTTCCCACTGCGGATGGGGAGTACAGCGCACCACCAGCTCGATCCCCTGCTGTCGCACCGGCGGAATGCACCGCGGATGAAGCACGGTCGCTCCCATCGTCGCCAGCTCCTGAGCCTCCTGATAATCGAGCCTTCTCAACAGCCGCGCCCGCCGAATTTGACGCGGGTTGGCCGTAAACATTCCCGGAACGTCGGTCCAGATCTCGAGTCTCCCGGCTCCCAGCTTGGCCGCCAGATAGGCTGCCGACGTATCCGAACCGCCCCGCCCCAACAACACGGTGCGCCCCTTCTCGTCGCTGGCAATAAACCCCTGTGTCAACAGCGCCGCCTCTCCCCTATCCCCGAGCTTCTCCTGCAGGCCCTCATCCTCATCGAAGGGGCAAACCGCCGAGAGAAATCGCCGCCGCACAGGCTCGTGTTCGCGCCTCTTGGACGTCAGTAATTCGCGCGCATCGCACCATCCCACGTCCACTCCGCGCCGGCGCAAAAACGCCGTCCCCAGCCTGGTCGACATCAACTCCCCGAGGGCCATAATTCTTGCGTGCAGCCCGGGGCTGACCTCTCCGGTCAGCGACGCCCCCAGAGACAGCCTCTCCATCAACTCCAATTCCTCTTCGAGCAGCACCGAAGCGTCGACCTCCAACTGCTCTCCCAACTCCAGGTGGCGCTGCCGAATCGACGCCAGCACCGGCTCGAACTCCCCACGGGGAGCGCTTTCGATGAGCGCCTCCAGCCGATCCGAGATGCCACTGACGGCCGAACAGACCACGACGGGCCGCTTGCCGTCGGCGATCAACGACTCGATCTGCTCGGCGATGGTCTCCCATCTCGCCCGCGACGAGACACTGCTCCCACCGAATTTCAATACGATCCAATCCACTCTTTCTGGCATCGAAGCACCTGATATTCGAGAAATTTCTACCCCTCATCAAACCGACTCAGATACCGCTCCATCCCCCGGTTGTCTACTGCCCTACTTCCTCCCAGTGTGATCGACTCCATCGGTAGTAATTCCCTGGCCCGGTCCCTGGCCCTCGCCCCGGCCCGCCTTTCCCCACTCCAAGACTGCGAGCAAGGGCAAGGACATGGGCAGGGATTACTTCGGGCCGGGGCCGGGGACTGGGCCGGGGCAAGGGTGTAGCCTCGACCACATTGAGTTCTACAACCGATCAAGGTGGATCACACTCGCATCCCCCCTTACCCGTCCAACGACCACCCACAGCGAAAGGAGTGATTCGCCCGCCGGGCCTCGGGAATGTAGCGCCCCCTCGTCGCACAGCGCAGCGCAAACGCCGGATGGGCATAGGAGCCCCCGCGAAGCACCCGCGTCGAACCCCGCTGTGGCCCCTTCGGATTCGCCGGAGGCGCCTGGGCATAATAGTCGGCGCCGAACCAATCCTGGACCCACTCGAAGACGTTGCCCGCCATATCATGCACCCCGTACACACTGGCCGCCCGGGGACGACGTCCCACCGCTTGCGGGCCCACCTGATTACCGAAATGAGCGAGCTCCTCATTGGGCTCTTTCTCGCCCCAGGGATAGGTGCGCCCGTCCGTTCCACGGGCGGCCTTCTCCCATTCCGCCTCGGTCAACAGCCGCTTTCCCGCCCACCGGGCATATTCGCATGCCTCTTCCCATGTGATGAATACCACCGGTTTGTCACCATGTTCCCTGGGATCGTTGAATTTTTCCCACCCCTCCGGGGCTGCTCTGTCCATGTCGTCGAGAAAACGCTTGTAGGCCCGCACCGTCACCGGGGTTCGATCCACGAAGAAAGAGCGCAAATCGATCATCTCCGTCGGTTGCTCCTCCGGTCGAGCGCCCGGGTCGTCGGACCGGCTTCCACGCTGAAAGGGCCCCCGCTCCACAGGCACCATCACCCCCTCGTCCTTCGCTGCGAGCCGGTCCCGGATCCGGCGAATCTCCTCTCGCCTCATCCTCGCACTATCACCGTCGCCACGTACCAGGGTGTCGAAGAGATTCTGCAGCTCTCTTAGCACGGCCTCGCACTTTCTGCGGCCCACATGCTCCAGAGCACTTCCGATCACAGCCCCGGCACGGGCCTTCACGTCGTATTCTCGTCCCAATAACATCGCCGCCAGCACCCTCGCCAGGCCCCGATAATCATCGGCCACCCCTTTCGGCTTGCGGGCACGAATTCCCTCGCTCAACAGGGCCCGAGGCATTCCCTTCGTGCCTTCCTCGTCAATCCAGACCGCCCTTGGCCTCATCTCGTCGACCACCAGGCCTTTGTCGTGGAGGGTCTGAAGTCCGCCGAAGAGATCCCAGAAAAAATGCAATGCCACCGTCAGAGGGAATCCCGCGCGCTCGGGAAGCAGCTCCATCAGCGGGGCACCGTCTCGATGGGAGTGAACCATCACCACCTTATCTTCCCGTTCGGTGACGGCTACCACCTTCAACAACCCCTCGTGGGTGGCGTCCTGACGCCGCTGCGCAAGATCGAAGAGCTGGCTCGGCGTCAGCCCCGGATAATCTCGGCCGTCCAGGCTCCTCAGCAATACGGATTGTCCACTGGTGACGTCTTTTCCACGCTTCCACTCCGCCCCCATCCAGGGCGCCTCTTCCACCACGGCCCACCGCTCTCCCAACAGGCTCGACGTCGGCGTCCCGCGCACCGTCTGCTCATGCCCCACGGAAGACCCCGACAGCGGCGCCTTGCACCGCCGACAGTGCCCCACTGCCGCCCGGTTGCGCGTTCCACACCCCGTACACATTACGGTCGTCGCCATGGCATTATCCTGAACACAAAAAAGACTTCGCCCCACTTAGCTTATCTTCATCCCTTATATCATCCGAGCGGGGAGTTCTGACTTTCAAAGCGGGGAATTCTGACTTCCAACCTTCTACGCCCGTCCCCTGTGGGTCAAGCCGGGATCTCTACCCCTGAATCTGCGACCATCATCCTTGCGCATCGCGCCACGGCTCACTATAAGTTGGCTAAAATTGTCGTCATCATCCCCCAAATGGACGGTGTGTACTGAAAATCACCGTGTTTTCTCAGGAGGTTATCGTGGACCTTTTCGATTTCGCAGACGATCTACATTTCGGTGAAGTACATATCAAGAACGACCCCGACACGGGCCTGCGCGCCATCGTCGCCGTTCACGATTTGACCCTCGGTCCGGCCATCGGCGGATGCCGCCTGCACCAATATCCCAACAGCAACGCCGCCATCCGCGACGCCCTGCGCCTTGCCAAGGGCATGTCCTATAAAGCCTGCATCAGCAAGCTGCCCCACGGAGGTGGAAAATCGGTCATCATGCGTCCTCCCGATCTGGAGGAGACGGGGGAGCGACGCCGAAAACTCTTCAATAGCTTCGGTCGCTTCATCGACCATCTCGACGGAAATTACATCACCGCCGAAGACGTGGGCACCAGCGTGGACGATATGAACGCCGTTCGCGAATACACCGACCAGGTTCTGGGCTTCGACCCCGAAAGCGGAAGCTCCGGCGATCCCTCTCCCTTTACGGCCTTCGGAGTGCGCCGAGGGATTGAGGCCGCCGCATACGTGCGCTGGGGTCGCGACGACCTCGAGGGGCTCCACATCGCCATCCAGGGCGTGGGCTCCGTGGGGTACCACCTCGCCGAAGAACTTCACGAATTGGGAGCGACCCTGACCGTCACCGATGTCAACGACGAGGCCGTACAGCGCTGTGTCGACGAATTCGGTGCCCGCTCTGTAGCTCCCGACGCCATCTATGACGTCGATTGTGACCTCTTCGCTCCCTGCGCTCTGGGCGCCATCATCAACGACGACACCCTGCCCCGACTCAAGTGTGAGGTCGTCGCCGGCGCCACCAACAACCAACTCGCCGAAGCCCGCCACGGCGTCGCCCTTCGCGAGCGAGACATCCTCTATGCTCCGGACTACGCCATCAACGCCGGCGGGCTCATCAACGTCGCCCAGGAATACCGGGGATACGACGCTCAACTGGCCCGCAAAAAAGCCTCGCGCATCTATGACACCATCGTCGAGATCCTCGAGCGCGCCGAGCGAGAAAACCTCCCCTCCAACCTCGTGGCCAATCGCATCGTGGAGGAACGCCTCTACGGTCAGCCCCTTCAATGACCTGTGCTCATGGCCATGAGCCAGACTGGGCAAAACGGCTCTGCTTGACATCGGGGTCTGAATTCCAACACCCTGAGCCTCTCGCAGTGCCTTCCTACGACGTATGGCCAAATCCATCGTAGACACCGCACTGTCCGACTCTTCTCGTACGGCTCTTTTTGGGGGGGAAAGCCGTTCGTCTTCATGACCTCAGCACGACAGCACTGTCAGCACAGGATAGAAGCCATGGCGATCAAATGGCGCAGTCACCTCATTATCATCGGTTTGCTCTTTGCTCTCGTCGGCACCTTCGCCTCCTGCGGGGGCGACGATCCCGTTGACAACGACGACCCCAATCAGCAACCCCAGCCCACCGACGATTGTGAGAGCGACGACGACTGCGGCGATGACCGATATTGCATCTTAGAGACCTGCTACGACCAGGCTCCCATCGACTGTGACGACAACTCTCAGTGCGGAGCGGACTTTCCCTACTGCGTCGAAGATGTCTGTTACCACTCCTGTCAGCTCGACGAGCACTGCGATCACCATATGGAGATCTGCAGCGACGACGGTCAATGCATCCCCGATCCCGCGGCGGAGTGCATCGACCACGACGATTGCGGCAACGACTACTGCCACGACGGCACCTGCGTCAGCGAGGGCTTTATCTGCACCCTCCAGAACTGCGCCGGGCAACGCGGCGTCTGTAATCCCGAGGCCGGCGCCGATGGCGACTGTATCAACGCCGACTCCTGCAGCTCCCTCGACGCCTGCGTCGAGGGCTATCTGTGCATCGACAACCAATGTGAAGAAGAAGATGTGGCCTGCGCCGATTGCGTCGGCGATGAACAATGCGTCTTCAACGCCGATACCCTCTCCGTCAGCTGTGAAGACGACTCCATCGTCTGCGAGCCCGCCGGCCATCGCGAGTGCATCGACGAAAACACCCTCTATATCTGCAGCAGCGACGGCTCCGTTCAGCAAAACGTTCCCTGCCCCTTCGGCTGCAACGAAGACGAACTTCGCTGCGAGCAATCCCCCGGCGAGACCTGCGAAGACGCCTACGAGGTCGAAGACGGCGACTCCTTCGAATTCGACTGGATCGAATTCAGCAACACCTATGAGCCCGACGGCTCCGAGGGCTGTATCGACCCCGCCGACGACCTGCGCGTGATCAGCTCCGACGTCGTCTTCGCCCTCGAGATCGAGCCGGGGCAGGTCGGCGTCGTCGAGGTCTACACCCCCTTCGACAACACCATGATCTATATGTTCGAACAGTGCCCGGACCTCGACATCGGCGAAGCCTATAGCTGCCAGGAGCCCACGGGACATCTGGTCGAACAACTGGACGGCCAGGTGCGCCGCTCCTTCTGGTATGAAAACTCGGGAAGCCAAAACGAGACGGTCTATATCGTGGCCGACAGCGCCATCGGCGCCCAGAGCGACGGCGCCGTCATCGACATCACCATCTCCGATCAGATCTGTACCCCCGGCCAATCGGTGTGCAGCGACGGCGAACTGGGCGAATGCTCCA
>SLPW01000135.1 GCA_007131755.1 Myxococcales bacterium
CCATCGTCTGGGGCGTCGTGGCGGCGCTGGTGATGTGGGGATTCATGACCATGGGCCAGCGGATGGGCATGACGCACATGGACCTGCCGAACCTTCTGGGGAGTATGTTCGCCGAGCCGCGAACATCTACGTCGCAGGGGATCGGATTGGGCATTCACCTGACAATCGGCGCCCTGCTGGCGATCTCCTGGGCCTATACCACCGCCCTCTTTGCCTGGCCCGCCACCTGGTTGAGCGCAATGGTATGGGCCATGTTCGTCTCCCTTTTGGCGATCCTGCTCATCTCGTCGATGATGATCTTCCACCCCAAGATCCGCGCCGGAGTCCCGGAAGTCTCGGGGCCGGCAGGCGCCGATCTCGGCGCCACGACGACGGCCATCATCGTCGTGGCCCACCTTTTGTACGGCTTTGTATTGGGGCTGATGTATCAGATCGTTCCGTTGGCGTGATAAGCATTTTTACCCCCCAATACATTGTCCCTCGTCGTCGCCGGCGCCGATCCCACATTGCTCGCTGCAACACTCGTCGTTGTAGCTGCACGGCTCTCCCAGGCCTCGGCAGGCCATCATTGAGCAGGTATAGGTCTCGGGGTCGCAGATCAGGGGCGCGCAGCAGTCGGCGTCGGTCTCGCAGGAATCGCCGGCGAGCAAGCAAACCGGTTCGTCATCGCCGTTGTCGTCGTCACCATTGTCGTCGTCGCCATTGTCGTCGTCGCCGTTGTCGTCGTCGCCGTTGTCGTCATCTTCGGAGGTCGGGCAATCGAGGCCGACGCGGGTGACCTGGCGGTCGTAGTGGATATAGAGCTCGGATTCGAAGACGGCTTCCTGCGCAAAGAGGGCGCCGAAGACCTCCATGGAGTCCTCGATCCAAAGCGTGCCGGGAGCGACGTAGATATTTCCGCCGATCTCGGCCTCCCCGCTTAGCGTCATTCCCTCGTCGCCGCCGACATATAGTCGCGTCGACGCCGGATAATTCGGCGAGCCGAGGGTGATGCCCGTATCGGAGTGGATATTGCCGGAGACGAAGATATCCAGCTCTCCCTCCGGGGTGGGGGTCAGCGACAGTTCTCCGCCGAGCTCAATATCGCCGTCGATATAGAGGACGACTCGGCCATGGGCGACGATGGTGACGTCGCCGTCGACGTCGATCTCCGACAGGTAGTACTCTCCGCATGGGAGGTCGACGCGCTGTGGAGCGTCGTCGCCGACGAGGAGATCTTCGTCGAGGTCGATGAGCTGATTGTCGTTATTCGGTGATTGGGCGGACTCCACGATGTCGACGATGGGGATGATCGATTCATCGTCGCAGGGGCAGGGAGGGGCGACGGTGACGTCGAACTCCTGCAGGTCGCCATAGGAGGCGCCGCCCGTATCGGCGCCGGCCGGGCTGTACAGCGTGCCCGAAATCTCGAGATCATCTGCATCAATATCACCTGCGATATAGGCGTCGTCGTATATCTGGCAGTAATCGCCGGCCCAGAGGTCGCCGCCGACGTGAAGCTGTTGATGGATCTCCGTCTCGTCGCCGAAATCGACGCCTGAAGGCGGCCCCACATATACGGCACCCCAGATCCAGGCTTCACTCTCGGTGGCGAAGTGGCCATTTACTCCCACGCCGGCGCCGAGCCCGCCGGGCTGATAAGGCCCGCTTGAGCTATTGAAACCGTCGGTCAGGAGGTGATCCTGTGTCGTCAGATCCCCGCAGGTGCACAGGGCCCACAAAAAGGTGCTCTGCGCGATCTCTCCCGTACAGGCGTCGAACTCGCCATCATCGACATCGATCTCTATGGGGGGGCCGATATCGCTACATTCTTCTGGTCCGGGACCCAGGTCGGCAGCCTCGACGCATTCGCCATCGGAGCAGCCAAGGCCTTCGCCGCAGGGGCTGCCGCAGCTACCGCAGTGATCGCTGTCGATGGCGTAGTCCACGCATCGATTGTCGCATAATTGCAGGCTTCCCATACACTCCGTGGTGCACTCGCCACCGACACAAGCCTCGTCGCCCTCACAGGTGATGCCGCAATCGCCGCAATTTTCGATATCTGTATTGACGGAGACGCATTCACCCTCGCACTCCCTCTGGTAGGAGAGCGGACAGTCATCGTCGATGACGTCGTCATCATCACCGGCGTCGCCAGTGTCGGGGTCCGGGCCTCCGCCGATGTCCCCGTCGGCGTCGCTGGCCACGTCACCATCTGCCGCGTCGTGGTCGGCATCGATCCCCGCATCGTCGATGGGACCGCCGCTCACTTCCTCCTCACAGCCCGAGCAGCCGCCGAGAGCGAAGAGCAAAAGTCCCACGACATAGACGATGATACTGCACGATTTCGAGACATTCATCTTCATACTCCCGTTCTGGACAGGGACAGATTTCTTCGTGGCAAGAGGGCTCGGTATGATCGACGGTCCTCAATCCTCGAGGCAGACGTCGACCTCGCCACCGCGTGGGCCGAACCCGTCTTCGTCGTCGCATTCGTAGCCGCCCGGGCAATCATCATCGCTGTCGCATTCCAGAAGGCATACGCCGGACTGAATATCCATACATGCCGAGCCTGGTGGGCATTCGTCGTGAGAAGCACAGGTCAACGTACACATTCCCCCGGGGAAGTCGTCCAATAGGCAGCGCTCGTCGCAGTCCGAATGGGTCGTACATGGGCCGCCGACGGTGGTTGAGTCGTGGCCGACCTCGCCGGAGGCCACGTCGTCGCCACAGCCCCAGACAAAAATCCACAGGGCGCTCAAGACGATCGTTGTGGTGCCGGGCCATCGCAATCTGGAGTTTCTTTTCATCGTAGATCCTCTTCGGTGTCCGAGAGATGTGTTGGCGAAATGGTGGCGAAAAAGCTCAATCCTCTTCGCAGACATCCATCTTTCCGCTGTGGCCGAAGCGATCTTTGTCATCGCATTCGTAGCCTCCCGGACAGTCCCGGTCTTCCTCGCATTTCATCAAACACACTCCGTCCTGGTAATCGATACAGGCCGAGCCGGTTGGACAGTCGTCGTCGGATTCGCAGGTCAGAGTGCACATCCCTCCCGGCCAATCCACCAGGCAGCGGTCGCTGCAATCCGAATGGGTCTCGCAGGGACCGCCGACGGTTCGCGATTCGTCTCCGACGGCTCCTCCGCATCCCACGAGCAGGCCCGATAACAGAAAGGCAAGGGCTCCGAGGGTGACCATCCGATTCAAAATCTGCTTCGTGTTGCTCATTTTCTACACTCCTCTTTGTTGCTGTAGAAGGGTTCATCGCCGTGAGACGTCGGCGTCAATCCTTGACACAGACGTAGATATCTCCGCGATGACCATGCCGGTCCTCGTCGTCGCATCTGTATCCGATGGGGCAATCCTCGTCTTCGATGCAATCCATCAAACAGATCCCGCGTTCGAAGGCGATGCAATAGCTCAAATCAGGACAATCTGTGTCGTCATCGCATTGCAGGGTGCACATTCCTCCTGGCCAATCGCTGCCAGTCATGCAGATTTCTTCACAACCGTCGTTATCAAAACATCCTCCTCCCACAAAGCGAGAGTCCTCGCCGACCAACTCCTCCTGGCCCTGATTGTCCTTGCCGTCGGTCCCTCCACCGCTGGTGTCGTCACTTCCACAAGCCACTGCTCCCGTCAGGGCGAAAAGAAGGGTAAATGCGATCACGGCCGTCCAACGATTGTTTCGGTGGCTCATTCGGTTGCCTTCGGTCTCCATTTATCCACTACCCACTACCCACTACCCACTACCCACTACCTGATGAGCAGTCTCTCCCTCCAACCAGATTCCATGATAGGACAAGACGGAAGGCATTTCTCGTAATTCGTATGGGATTCCGTACTCACGGCGAGTACGATTCCTTGCGTGGGCCAGCACTAGCTCTTCCTGCCCTTCTATTCCAAGGGGCACGAAGGACCGTCTCCACCCTCAGATTGGACCTCCAGATCGTAGTGAGCCGAAAAGTGTCCTTCGACGCTGAGTAAATTTCCAGCAAAAATACCACCAAAGATTTCGACGTCACCCTCCATTGAAATATGATCCTCTCCGAATAAGAACCCTCCCAATTGCACCGTATCTTCGATGTCGATCTGGTCATCGACGTATATGCGAGTGGATGCCGGGAAACCGGGATTGCCCAACACCATCCGTCCCTCGGCGCGGATCTGATCTTTTACGAAGACATCGATCTCGGCACCCGGCGCCGGCACCACGGCTAGATCACCGCTGGATTCAAGATTGCCGTCGATATACAGGGTGGTACGACCGTGGGCGACGATAGTCAGGTCATGTCCGATCGATGCTCCCTGTAGAAAATAGTGTCCACAGGGAAGATCAATCCGCTCTACGTCATGAGCACCGTTATCCAATAGATCTACCGGGAGTCCAACGAGGTCATTGTCATTGTCGTCTCTTCGGGCATCGACGATCGCCGCCACCTGCGGAAGCTCATCGCAGGGACAGGGGTTCGTTAACTCTACCGGTCCTTCTTCGAGATTAGCATAGGTAATGTTGTCATCCAGATCCGTTCCCTCCGGGACCTTCAGGGTTCCGTCCACGGACAGAGAGTCGACGTCCATATTCCCCGCAACAGTAGCATCTGCTCCAACATGGGCGACGTCGCTCACGTCCAGGTTCTGGCCTACAAACAGACTTTCAGCAACTGTTAAAGTGCCCTCCACCTCCAGGCGTCCATCAACCAAGGCATCACCTCCCACGTCCAGATTACCCTCTACATCCAGGTGGTCATTGAAGCCTATCGAGCCCCCTATCCCGCCCGGGGCATAGGCTCCCAGTGAACTATCGAAGGCATCCGTACTCAAATCCCCCTCGAAAACTGCCCGATCGCAACTGCAGACAGCATGATCAAATATTTTCCGTCGCAAATCATCGCTACACCGATCTTCCGAGATCGCATCGGAGACGACGAGGACCGGCCCGCCGCCGGCACAGGCATCGTCTGTTCGCTCGTACGTCTCAGCGCTCACGCAGGTTCCAAAATTACAACCCATCCCCTCTTCGCATGATTCGTTACAAAAGCCACAATGCTCGTTGTCTGACTCCAGGTCGACACAGCGGCGGCTACACATTGTCAGCTCCGCTCCACAGTCGTCGAGGCACTGTCCCGCAAGACATGCCTCCTCGTCTCCACAGACATTCCCACAGGCGCCGCAATGATCGGGGTCACTCTGGATGTGGATGCACTCGCCGTCACATACTTCCAGATACGGTCCGGAGCATCGATCCTCGAAGCTATTTTCTTCGGCTTGTCCCGGATCATCGGAACAACCTGACAGCGCTATGAGGAGCACCATTACGGGAATGTAAAAGAAGCGTAGGTTATCGCGAATACACATTAGACACTCCGGGGTTGTCCTGCACCTTCAATCTGGTGAGGAGTCTCTCACTCGATTTCAACTCCATGATAGAACAAGACGGAGAGCATTTCTCGCAATTCGCGTAAGATTCCGTACTCATTGCGAGTACGATTCCTTCCCGGACGTAGAGATGCGAAATTGATGAGGACGCCTGCTGCACCTACCATAGGCATCCGCCCCGGGTCGTACCAATCAAAAAAACAAATCCAGATGACGGACTGGAAGCCCAATATTTTCGAGTTTCTCGACTACCGAGCCTATCTGCAGGCATATTACGACGCGGCCAAGGAGAACCTGCCCGCCTTCTCCTACCGCTATTTTGCCCGCCGTGCCGGTCTGTCCTCACCCAGCTTTTTGCGTCATGTGATGCGGGGAGAGCGCAATATCGGCAACACGGCCGAGAATTTTGCCCGGGCATTGGAGCTCAACGAGGAGGAGACCCGCTTCTTTACCCTTCTCGTGGAATTTGATCAGGCCGAGTCGGAGCGCGACGCCAATCAGGCCTA
>SLPW01000192.1 GCA_007131755.1 Myxococcales bacterium
ACCCACCACCCATTACCCACCACCCATTACCCACCACCCACTCACCCATCCACCCTTTTATCCCGCCCTCCGTACTGTTACCGTATAGATCTTTGCGTTCGTCGGCGCCGCGCCGTTTCAAACACGCCCCGTGCTGACTCTAGCCCCACGAGGTGATTCACCGTGGTCGATCCTCCGAAAAATCTTCGCACCCGTCAGGCCGAAAACCTCCTGGAAATGCTGCGCCACAGCGGTGTGCTCAACGTCGAACGTCCTCGCCAGGTCTACTGCAACCGCGATATCAACCTCGGCGACGTCGGTCTCATCGGCTTTGATATGGACTACACCCTGGCGCTCTACGACCAGGACGCCATCGAACGCCTGAGCATCGAAAAGACCCTGGAGCGCCTGGTCGACGAGCGGGGGTATCCCGAAGAGATTCTGGGGCTGGAAATCCCCACGGACTTCGCCATTCGCGGCCTGGTCATCGACACCCGTCGCGGCAATATCTTCAAACTCGACAGCCACCGCCACGTGGGAAAAGTCTACCACGGTTTCAAGGAGGTCACCGGCGACGACCTCTACGAATACCGGGTCAACTCCATGCGCATGACCACGCCGCGCTACGCCCTGGTGGACACCCTCTTTGCCCTGCCCGATGCCGTGCTGTACGCGGTGCTTGTCGACTACTTCGAGACCGCACAGGCGGACAAGGAACACGACTGGAACCGCCTGTATCGCGACATCCGATATTGCATCGACCTTGCCCACCGCGACGACTCCATCAAAGACGAGATCATCGCCCACACCGACCGCTATCTGGAGCGCGACGTCGATCTGGCCCTGACCCTTCACAAATTCCGATCTGCCGGCAAAAAACTCTTCGTCCTCACCAATAGTTACGCCCCCTTTACGGAGCATATCCTCAGCTTTTTGCTCGACGATCTCTTGCCGGAATACCCTCGGTGGCAAAATTACTTCGATATAGTGGTCACGGGCGCTCAAAAGCCGGACTTCTTCACCCAACGAAACCCCTTCGTCCGTGTCGACACCGACGGCAACGCCCTTGGCGAGGAGTTTAGCAACTTCGACAGCAGCGCCATCTACCAGGGAGGCAATCTCGTCGACTTCGAACGCATCAGCGGCTTTCGCGGCAATCGGGTTCTCTTCGTGGGCGATCATATCTACGGCGACATCGTGCGCAGCAAGAAATCGAGCGCCTGGCGCACGGTCATGATCGTCCAGGAGATGGAACAAGAACTTCAGCAGGCCGCCGCCCTGCGCCAGGAAAATAGCCGCCTGGAATCTCTGGAGTTGGAATTGCGGCGCATCAACGAGGAGATTGCCTTCGATCAGGGCTTGACCTACAAAGTGGACTCCCTGCTCCATGGCAATGGCGACGCCGAAGGGGAGCTGGCCGACTTCGACCCCGACCAATTGCGCAGCGCCCGCCGCGAAATCCAGAAAAACCGCGACCGTCTGCGACGACGGCGCAGAGAGCTTCTCGACGAAACCCTGACATTGGAGAAAAAATTCGAAGCCCAATTCAACCCCTACTGGGGGCTTTTGTTCAAACAGGGCAACAAGAACAGTATTTTCGGTGAACAGGTCGAGGTCTACGCCTGTCTGTATACCAGCAGGGTCGAAAACTTCGTCCACTATTCTCCGCTTCACTATTTCCGCGCTCCACGACAGCCAATGCCCCACGAGCGATACTGACGATGAGCACCACCAGCACCATCTCGAAAGTCTCTGTATTCGCTGTCCTCCTGCTCGTCGGCCTTGGCGCCACCACCAATGCCATCGCCGACGACGGCGACGGCGATCAGGGCTCCAGCCACATCGCCGGGGATCTGTGGCTGGAGCGAGCTCCGGCGACCAACGGGCTCGACGGCCCTCAATCCCACTATGCCACCCTGGCACGCGAGGTGGGCCCTGCCGTCGTAAACGTCCTCGTCTCCTATGGAGACAGCCACCGATCGCGGCGCTCCGGGCCTCGCCTCCACCCCCGGGATCTGGCCGAGGGATCGGGTTTCGTCATTCACCCCGACGGATACGTGGTCACCAATTTCCACGTCATCGACGACGCTCATGAGGTCACCGTAAATTTCGAGGACGGTCGTGAATACCGGGCCCGCGTCATCGGTGTCGACGCTCTGACCGACATTGCCTTGATGAAGATCGACACCGACGACGAACTGCCCTCGGTGACCCTCGGCGACAGCACCAAGGTCAACGTCGGCGACTACGTCGTCGCCATCGGCAATCCCCTGGGCCTGAGCCACTCCATGACCGCCGGCATCGTCAGCGCCCTCGACCGCCGCGACCTGCCCATCGAGGGGCAACAACACCAGGGCAACTTCATCCAGGTCGACGCCCCCATCAACCCCGGCAACTCCGGCGGCCCCCTCATCGACATGAACGGCGACGTCATCGGCATCAACGCCGCCATCAACCGCCAGGGCCAGGGCATCAGCTTCGCCATCCCCATCAATCTCGTCAAAACACTGCTCCCTCAACTCAAGGAACAGGGCTACGTCAATCGAAGCTGGCTCGGCGTACGCATTCAGCCTCTCGACGCCTGGCTCGCCAACTCCTTTGGGCTCAGCGACAACCGCGGCGCCCTGGTCACCGAGGTCGTCGCCGACAGTCCCGCCTCGCGCGCCGAGATCAAGCCACGCGACGTCGTCCTCGCCGTCGACGGCGTGCGCCTTCGCAATAGCGATGACCTTCCGCTGATGATCGCCACCTCTCGAAATGACACCACGGTCGCCCTCGACGTCATCCGCGACGGTCGCACCATCACCGTCGATGTCGATCTCGAGGCTCAGCCCGACCAATCCGTCCCCGACTTGCCCGGACGCCAACAGCGACGTCCTGCAGGCGTCGACGATGACTACTACGGAATCTCCGTCGACAGCCGCGACAACGGCGAAGGCGACGCCACCGAACAACATGGCGTGGTCATCACCGATCTCTCCCAATCCTCGCCCGCACGTAAGGCCGGCCTCGAAGAGCGAGACGTCATCTTGAAAGTGGGCTCTACAGACGTGGACTCCGAGGAGGATTTTCAGCGCGCCCTCGCAGACGACTCTCATGGCGAGGCGATCCGTCTCAAATTATTGCGCAACGGACGCACCATCTATGTCGCCTTTCCCCGCTGATCGGACCCCCTCATGAAGTCCTGGAGCGAAATCCTCGGCCATCGCCGCGTGCTCGACGTCCTCTCCCGTGCCGTCGCCTCCGACCGCCTTCACCACGCCTATTTATTTACCGGACCGCCCGGTGTCGGAAAGGCCACCGTGGCCAACGCCCTGGCCACCGTACTCAACTGCGATGCCCGCCCCGACGGTCAATTCGCCCCGGACTGCACGGAGTGCTCCGCCTGCCGGCGCATCGCCATTCGCCAGCATCCCGATGTGTTATTCGTAGAACCCGAACCGCCCAGCCGCATCGTCAAGATCGATCAGATCCGCGACGTCCAAAAGGCGTCGATGTCCACTCCCTACGAAGGCCGCTATCGCGTCGTCCTCATCGACAACGCCCACATCATGAGCGAGGCGGCGGCAAACGCCCTCTTGAAGACCCTGGAGGAGCCCCCGGATCGCACCATTTTGATCCTGGTCACCGACGGGCCACATCTTCTCTTGGACACCATCATCAGCCGCTGCCAACGCATTCGCTTCGGCTCCATCGACGAGGCCGTCGTCGCCGATGCCCTGGCCGACCTCGTCGCCGAAGACGTCGACCCCGACCTGCTCTCCATCGCCGCCGGCTATGGCGAGGGCAGCCTGGGGCGCTCCATCTCCATGCTCGAGTCGGGGATGCTCGAGGATCGCCGCGATCTCCTGGAGCGCATCTTATCTCTCCCCGCAGAATCTACCGTCCAGTGGCTCGAGCTGGGCGACGAATTGGGCGAAAAGACCGAGCTATTGGAGCGCAGAATCGACGTCCTCACCGTCTTTTTTCGCGACGTCATGCTCTTTAAGCGTGCCGAATCGCGGCGTGTCGTCAACGCCGATCTCATCGATCTGGTCGAAGCCCAGGCGCAGCGATTCAGCGTCGACGCCGTACTGGCCCTTCTGGAAGCACTGATGTCCGCCCGACGACGCCTCCAGCACAACGTCAATCCCACGCTGATCGCCGAGGACCTCCTCGATCGGCTGCGCCGGCCTTCCACTCGCGCCCTCGCTCCCCCTGCCTGACCTCGCTGGCCCCCCATGTCGTCCACCTACTACAATTCCGAGCGCGACCGCGACGAACTCTTCGGCAAATCCAAACGCCTGGCCGACGTGACGGTGGTGCAATTTCGCATCAATCACCTTCGTCATCTCGTCGACGCCCGCCAGCTACGGCTGGCTCCCGGCGACCAGGTCATCGTCGACGCTCACCATGGCCCGGCCATCGCCGAAGTTGTCGAGCCCGTCGAGCGCCGCCTGGTGGACACGGAGATTCCCCAGATTCTTCGACAGGCCTCCTCACAGGACATTGAGCGAGCCGACAAAAACGAAGCGCTCGAAAAGCGGGCGCATCGCTTCGCTCTCGAGTGCATTCGAAACCGCCGACTGGAGATGAAGCTAGTACGCACCCAGTACATGCAGGACGGATCGCGCATCGTCTTCTATTTCAGCGCCGACGGACGCATCGATTTCCGGGCCCTCGTACGCGACCTGGCCAGTGAATTCCGCACCCGCATCGAGATGCGTCAGATCGGCGTACGCGACGGCGCTCAGATGATCGGCGGCATCGGGCCCTGTGGACGCGAATTATGCTGCAGCACCTTCCTCGACCACTTCCAACCCGTCTCCATTCGCATGGCCCGCCAACAGGGACTGACCCTCAACCCCTCCAAGATCTCCGGCATGTGCGGCCGGCTGATGTGCTGTCTGGTCTACGAGCAGAAGATCTACCGCCGCCTCAAATCATCTCTTCCCCGGGCCGGCGACGAAGTGCGCACCGAAAAGGGCCCGGCCACCGTCTGCGATGTCGATGTCATCAACCGCCGCGTCACCGTCGAACTCACGGACGACCAGCGCCGCATCACCCTCCCCATCAATGACGTGGCCGCCGCCACCGAACCCACCGCCGGCGAGGCCTCCGAAGAGGATCCGAAGAAAGAAAAACTCTGGGATGGCGATCCGCCTCGAAAAAAGTAGGATTCTGCGGCGGAACCACTACGAACACTTACCCATCCCGCGGCGGCGGATCTGGCCCCGGCTCCGGCTCCCCTGGCGACCGGTAGTCACAGACATCATCGGCTGCATCGAATTCTTCCTCACAAATCCAGCCCGACATAAACTCATCGCAGGACTCGGCGATCATGCACTCCGCGACCACGATCTGCGCATCTATACACTCCCGCCCCAGCGCCTCGTACTCCTCCGTCACCACCGACGTACACTCGTCGGTACATCCCGAGATTCCGCCTGGGACATCTCCGTAGCACTCCTCTTCCTTTTCACAGACCGCCTCACAGATCGCTGCGATCTGTTCCTCCACGGTCATCCCCTCCTCGAGACAAAAACCCTCACACTCGTCCTGCCCCTCTTCGTCGTCTCCACAGCCGGCATAGATCAGCGTCCCCAGGGCCACCAAAACCACCGCAACAGAAACTCTCCAATTCATGATCATCCTCTCCACTTTCTCGACACTTGCTCCAGACCCAAGGGTGATACCAGAGCCGCCGATGCACTTCAAAACTTCGTGCTCCCCTGTGACATCAACACAGATTTGCTCAACGCTTCTATCATCGCTTAGCAAGGAGGCGTTGTACGTGAATCTCTGTGTCACTGAGCGCGAAGACGCTGTACGCGGAGCGTGGAGTCACAGAGCGCGAAAAGGGAGCGCTGGCACGCGGAGCCGCGATAGAGCCCACGGAGCC
>SLPW01000418.1 GCA_007131755.1 Myxococcales bacterium
ATATGCTCCGTTCATTGTGGATATTGATCTTTTCTTCCCTGTTGGTCTCCACCGCCTGCAGCGGATGCGGAAGCGACGAGGACGTCGACGATGGCGACGACGTCGGCATCCCCGATGATGCGGGGCCGGACACGACAACGCCGGACGCGACGGCCGACGTCGACGACACGGCCCTTCCTCAGGTGGAGACGCTGGAGGTCACGGATATCACCGCCGAGGAGGCCACCCTTCACGGCGATCTCATCGATCTCGGTGAACCACCTGCCACGGACCACGGATTTTGCGTGGGAACGTCGCAGTCACCGCAGGACTGCACCTCTCTGGGCGAACCCGAGTCGGCGGGCCCCTTCGAGACTAGCTTCGACGAATTCGAGCCCGAGACCACCTATTTCGTGCGCGCCTATGCCGAAAATGACGAGGAACGGGTCTTCGGTGACGACGTCGAATTTTCCTACGTCCCCGAATTCTCCTGGGCGAAGGTCGCCACCGGAAACCACAGCACTTGTGCCATCGACAACGACGGCGCCCTCTGGTGCTGGGGCGCCGACTTTCTCATCGGCCTGCCGGGAGCATTCATGGACGATTGGGGCGTTCGCACCATACCAACGCAGGTGGGCGACGAAGAAAATTGGGCCGATATCACTCTGGGTCAAAACCACATCTGTGGCATCCGCGACGATGGAACTCTCTGGTGCTGGGGGCGCAACCGGCGCGGCCAATTGGGACAGGGAGACGACGACGACGACAATTACGAAACTCCTCAACAGGTCGGCGAAGACGACGACTGGCGCACCATTGCCGCCGGGCGGCAGTTCACCTGCGCCATTCGCACCGACGATACCCTCTGGTGCTGGGGCCTGGGAAATGTCGGTCAACTCGGGCAGGGAGGAGACGATACCGACAATTACGGCACTCCCCGCCAAGTCGGCGACGAGGCTCACTGGAGTGACCTCAGAATTTCTTCTTCCGGCAGCCACGCCTGCGCCCTGCGCGATGACCAGTCTCTGTGGTGCTGGGGACGCAACTCGAACGGTCAACTCGGCCTCGGCGACGACGACCACCGCTACTCCCCCGAACAGGTCGGTGAGTTCGACGATTGGGCTTCCGTGATGGCAGCCCAAACTCACACCTGCGGCGTCCGTGACAACGGAACCCTTTGGTGCTGGGGACAAAATCGAAACGGACAACTCGGACTCGGCGCTGACGAAGATATGGATTCTCCGACGCAGGTCGGTGAGGAAGATGATTGGGACTCCGTTGTGGTCGGCAATCGATATAGCTGTGCCCTTCGTGACGAGGATTCAGCCTGGTGTTGGGGTCGCAATTGGAACGGACAATTGGGCGTCGGTGATCAGGACGACCGCAATCTCCCCGAACCGGTGCAGAGCGAAGCCAACTGGAGTCAGATCAGCACTGGCAACGGGCACACCTGCGCATTGACGACGACGGGAACCATAAATTGCTGGGGCTCCAATGAGGCCGGCGAACTCGGCATCGGGGGAACGTCACAATTTCCCGCACTGGAGCCGGTCCTCATGGATACCAGCGAGGCCTTTGACTACACATCCCTGGGGGACAGCCACGGCTGCACCATCGCCTCCGATCAGTCTCTGTGGTGTTGGGGCCGAAACCGAGACGGCCAATTGGGCCTTGGAGATACATACGATCGCAGCTCGCCGGCCCGGGTGGATGATGGGCCCTGGATGGATATCTCCAGCGGTCGAAACCACTCCTGCGCCATTCATGACAACCGTGAGCTCTGGTGTTGGGGCTCCGGTACAGACGGACAAAATGGTTCTGACGGCGAACTACTTTATCCCACCCATATAGAGCTTCATGACGACTGGAGTTTCGTCTCCTCGGGCAACGGCTTTAGCTGTGCCATTCGCGACAATGGCGAGTTGTGGTGTTGGGGCATCAATAACCATGGACAACTGGGCCAGGGTGACCAACAGGGTCACGACGGCCTTCAACAGGTAGGAAGCGACTCCGACTGGGTTGAGGTCGCCGCCGGCTGGAGCCATGTGTGCGCCATTCGCGAAGATGACACCCTGTGGTGCTGGGGCAGCGGTACTTTTGGAAGGACGGGACATGGCGACGACGCCACGCAATTGGAACCCAAACAGGTCCAGACCGACGAGGACTGGAGCACCGTATCTGCCGGGAGTCTCCACACCTGTGCCATGCGCACCGACGGCTCCCTCTGGTGCTGGGGTCATGGAGAACATGGACAACTCGGACTGGGAGACGACACCCAGCACGATACTCCCCAGCAGGTCGGCAGTGATACCACCTGGGAGGCCATCTCCCTTGGCAGCAACACCTCCTGTGGACTACGCAGCGGAGAAGTCTGGTGCTGGGGCAGCGGAAGTAACGGACAACTCGGCACCGGGGACAATGAAGACGCTCTGTCCCCCGTACAGGCAGGTGACGACGACGACTGGATCGGCGTCGCCGTCGGGGGCAGCTTTACGCAGGGGATTCGCAGTGATGGCTCCGGCTGGTCCTGGGGCTCCAATTTCTTCGGACAACTCGGCGACGGCTCCAGGCAGCGGAGCCTTCCCGCCGAAATCGTCGCCCCTGATTGATCTCCTCTATGCCGGCGTCTCTATCCCGCATTTCGCCATTGAGACGCCGGCGTCATCCCTTCCCGGCCATCCACCGCACCATCAGGGGAATCCCGACCACCCCCGGCAATATCACCAACACCAAGCCATACCCGAAGCTCGCCGCCAGCACTGCCGACTCCGCCACGGCCTCCTCGGCCGTCAGCGCCACCAGTCCCAAAAATGCGGCGTCCCGCGTCCCCATCCCTCCGATCGTCACGGGCAACATCCCCACGAAGAGCGCAAGTGGCCACAGCCCCACGATCGCCGCTACCGAAAGTCCGGCGCCGAAGATCCACGACAAAAGCCACAGATTGGCCATCGCGCTCAACCAGGCCGCCGTGGAAACTCCGACCACTGCCGCCAGATAGCGCGGGCTGCGGCGAAGCCCTTCGAAGCCCTCGAATAGCGCCCGGAGCTTCGTCTCGAAGCGCCTGGCCACGGGAAGTCCCACCAGCCGCTCTACGTTGGTCACCGTCAACACCACCGCCGCCCATCCCGCCACCCACAGCGCGGCAAATACTGCGAACCACGTCCAGGCCCCGAGCACGGCACATCCCGCCATTCCCAGAAGGCAGAGTGTCTGTACGTCGATGAAGCGCTCCGCCACCACGCTCCCCAGACAGGAAAAGGGCTCCACCTCGTCGCGAAGCGCCAGGGCTCGCAACAGATCGTTTGCCCGCGCCGGAATCACCAGCACCAGGGGCCACACCGTCAGCACCACCTTCACGGCGCGCCCGATGCTAATGCGGTTGTCACCGGCAGCCAGCACCACCTGAAAGCGCCAGCCGTTTAAGACCACCGTCACTGCCATCAGCGCCACGGACAAGAGCATCCACTCCAAGCGCGCCTCGGACAGGGTCTGCGCAAACTCGTCCACGTCGCCGAGTTGGCCCACCAGCGCATATACAACCAGCGCCGTCACCAGCAGAAGGGGTACGATCTTCCAGCTCAGCTTGTCGCGCACTGTACTTCGAGCGTCGGCGCTCTTCTCGACTTCCATGCTCGACCCGTTCGATGCTTGTTCGACTCTCACAACTCGGAGACGATTGGCTCCTGCCTATCGGCAGTCCCGTTCTCGATCTGCGCTCATCCTTCGGCACTTGCTCAACTCTCCGCCCTCCGGGCACGCAGACGACGCGTGGCCCGGGGCTACGGATCGCACTGCTGTACGGTCCGCGATTTTCGCCGGCTTCGCAAGGAGCGCGGGCTGCCAGCCCGCAGTGCGGCCAGGCTGGCCGCGCTCCCCCGCACGAAACCACTCCCCATGGAAACCAGCACAACCCGTCGGAGCTGTTTGCCGCGCTTTCGTGACGCTTCGCGAGCTCTGCCGCGCCTCCGCGTGTCAGCGCTCTTCTTTCGCGAGGCAGCGCTCCGTGTACAGCACTTCGCGCCTCCACGGCTTCCGCGCCGTCGAACTGCAAGAATGTTGCCGAACAGAGCATTGAGCGAACCTGACGTACAACGCGCGACCAACGTGAATTGCTTTGCGTCACTAGATATCCGATATTAATTTCGTCCTCACTACGTTGCGAGCCTATTTTTTTGGTCGCTCAGGAGAATACTGATGAAAAACACCCTCGTAGTCATCTCGATACTATGTCTGGGACTGTGGTTTTCGACGGGTTGCAATGTCAGCGGCGATGGCGGCGAAACCGATGGGCCCGAATGTGTGGCCGATTCGGAATGCGACAATGGATATTGCCTGGACAACGAATGCGTAGGGTGCGTCGACGACGGCCACTGTTCTGACGGCGTCTGTCATCAGAATAATTGTGTCGGCTGCGTCAATGACGACGACTGCCCAGAAAGCGATATCTGCCGCAGCTTTCAATGTTTGTCGGGCTGCGAGGACGTAAGTTGCGGATCCGGTGGCAGTTGTGTCGACGACGGCGGCGAGCTGTATTGTGAATGTGACGAGGGCTATTTTGACAGTGATCTTCACTGCCAATCCTGCGATTGCGATATCGATAACGGCATCGCAACCTGCGACGAAAACGGGGACTGCTACGTCATCGAATGCGACGACGGCTTTATCGAAAGCGGCGATCAGTGTCTGAGCTGTGAATGTGATGTCGAAAATGGCGAGGGGGCCTGCGACGACGACAACCAATGCTATATCGCGGGCTGTGACGAGGGATATACCACTGAGGACGACGACCCCGCCACGGGCTGCGAATGCGCAACGTCGGATACTCCCGATCCGATCAATTTCACCGACGAAAATTGCGACGGTCTCGACGGGGATATGTCGACGGCCATCTTCGTCTCTCCCTTCGGCAACGATGGCCACGACGGCGATCCCCATCGCCCCGTCGCTTCCATCCAGCGAGGCATCGACCTGGCCAGTGCCTCCAGCACACACCACAACGTATTCATCGCCCAGGGCGAGTATAACGAGACGATTCGCGTCGAGGAGGCTACCGGTCTGTACGGGGGCTATATCGACCTCGGCGGCGGTCAGTGGGATCGCAACGCCAATAACCCCACTACCATCAACGGTCAGGACGTCTCCGGCGGCCACCGGCCCGTCGAGATCACCGGCATCGACGACGATATGGAGATTCAACTTCTGACCATCCGCGCCGATGACGCCCCCACGGAGACCGTAAATGGTGAATCCATCGCCGGCTCTTCCGTGGGAATTACCCTGTACGACAACAACAGCACCGTCTCGATCAGCCACTCCCTCATCGTCGCCGAAAGCGGGCAGGACGGCGCCAACGGCACCGCCAATATTGGCGAGACCGGAGGTGACGGCACAGATGCCGATGAAGTCGGCACAAGCGACAATGCCGGAAAGAGCGGCGGCACGACGAATTGCAGTTATAGCGCAAATACCTTCGGGGGCACCGGAGGCATCGGCGGCACATCCTCGAGCAACAACGGCCAACCCGGCAGCAGCGGCTCCGGATCTCAGGGTGGAAGCGGTGGTGCCGGAGGCTCCTCGCAGTGTTCGACTTCGCCCAACCCCAATGTTCTCGGCGGCGGCAATGGCGCAAACGGTGGCGCAACAGGACAAGCAGGCGCCGACGCCGACCCTCCGTCCCCTACCTCTTCGTTGGCTTCGCCATCGGGCTCCAGTGCCTTGACACTCTATCTGGGCCAAAACGGTCCTGATGGTGAACACGGCACCTCCGGAGCCGGCGGCGGCGGCGGCGGCGGAATGGGTTTTTACGAGTTCGACGCCCCCGTAGGTGGTTGTATCGAGGGACATAGCCAATATCCCGGTGGTGCCGGCGGCGGTGC
>SLPW01000416.1 GCA_007131755.1 Myxococcales bacterium
GGCGTGAGCTCTTCGGGCGTCGGTCCAGCGGCGGAGGTGATCGAATTTGACGCCCAGAATGGCGGCCTGAAGGGCGTCTAGGCGGAAGTTTCCGCCGAGAGCGACGTGGTGATATTTCGGGTCGGCGCCGTGTCGACATAACAGGCGGATGCGGTGAGCGAGCTCGTCGTCGTCGCAAAAGACCATCCCGCCGTCGCCGGCGGCGCCCAGATTCTTGGTGGGAAAGAAGCTCAAACATCCCGTGGTGCCGAAAGAGCCCACAGGTCGGCCCTTATGACGCGCGTCGAGGGCCTGGGCCATGTCCTCGACGACGGCGATATCGTGGCGGCACGCCAGCTCTGAGATGGTGCTCATCTCGCAGGCCTGTCCGAAGAGGTGGACGGGCAAGATGGCGCGGGTGCGCTCGGTGATCTTTTCCTCTACCTGGCCAGCGTTGATATTGAAGGTGCGGGGATCGATATCGACGAAGACCGGCTGTGCCCGGCAGCGCAGGATGGCGCCGATGGGAGAGAAGAAGGTGAAGGGAGTGGTGATGATTTCGTCGCCGGGGCCGACGTCGAGGGCCATCAGGCTTACCAGAAGAGCGTCGGTGCCGCTGGAGACGCCGATGGCGTGAGAGACCCCGACCAGGTCCGCCAGTCTGTCCTCTATTGCCTGCACGTGGGGGCCGCCGATGCATCGCTGACTGGTGAGGACATCGTCGACGGCGGCGTGAAGGTCGTCGCAGATCTGTTGGAATTGGCGTGTCAGATCGAAGAAGGGGACGTTCATGGAGGGCTCGGCGATGAGGCGTTTAACATCTGTGGAGAGTGCCATCGAGGCGATAGCCGTCGCCGCAGCGGGGACATCGGGTCCGGGGATCGGGTTCGGGCAGGCGCTGCCCACAGCGACAGGACCAGCCCACCTGGCGAGCGGGGTTCCCGATCATCAGGGCGTGGTCGGGAACATCAGCGGTGACGACGGCCGCGGCGCCGACGAAACAATAGCTTCCGAGGGTGATTCCGCACAATATGGTGGCGTTGGCACCGATGGTGGCCCCTTTTCGCACGATGGTCGACTCGAACTCAAGGCTTCGATCGACGTGGCTTCGGGGAGTGGAGACGTTGGTAAAGACCGCAGAGGGTCCGCAAAAGACGTCGTCCTCCAGGATGACGCCGTCGTAGACCGAGACGTTGTTCTGGATCTTGACCCCGTCACCGATGACGACCGTGGGGGCGACGTAGACGTTCTGTCCGAGGGTACAGCCGGCACCGATGCGCGCTCCTTCGCGTACGTGGGTCCAGTGCCAGATGCGGGTGTCGGCGCCGACGCGGGCGCCCTGGGCGACGATGGCTGTGGGGTGAGCGAAATACTCCATGGTACGTCAGCGAAAGGCGGCAGGGACGTCGACGACGGTGCCCATTTCCAGGGCCCGATAGGCGGCGTCGATGATGGCAAGTGAGCGCAGACCCTGATGTCCGTTGACCACGGAGGCGTCGTCGCCGCGAAGATCGGCGACGACGTTTCGGTAGACCTCTTCATGGCCTCGTCGAAGGACCCGGGGGACCTGAAGGGCGAGCTCTTCGATTCGATCGTCTTCGGGCTTCGGCGTTTCGAAATGCCAGGCCTCGATGCGGTCGCACAGGGGGCCGCCGATACGCACCGTCCCCAGCTCGCCGACGACGGTCAGGCTGGTGGCCACGTTTCGGGGATAGGCGAGCATGGTGACGTGAAGAGAGCCGATAAAGCCCTGCTCCCAACACAGGGAGACGACGGCGGTGTCCTCGGCTTCAATCTGGCGCGCCAGGGCGCCGCCGATGGCGTGGACTTCGGCGACGGGACCGAACATCCAGTCCAGGAGATCGACGTAGTGGCTGGCCTGGTTCATCAGGGCGCCCCCGTCGAGATCGCGGGTGCCTCGCCAGTGGGCCTCGTCGTAATAGGACTGAGGACGGGTCCAGAAGATCTGGAGGCCGATGGTGTGGAGGCGTCCGAAGCGTCCCCGGCGCACGGCGCGGCGTACGGCGCGAAAGAGGGGATGATGGCGAAGTTGTTTGACCACGAAGAGTCGGCGCTCAAGCTCAGAGATGCGCTGCACCATGGAGTGGGCTGTGTTCAGACAGGTCCCCAGGGGTTTTTCCGTCAAGACGTCGGCGCCGGCCTCGGCAGCGGCCACGGCCTGTTCGGGATGGAAGCCCGTAGGGGTGGCCAGGGCCACCAGATCCGTGGGACGTGAGCTCAGGAGGTCGTTCAGATCGTCGAAGCCCGGGGCGTCCAACATTTGGCTCGCCCGTTGGCGGGCGTCCGCATCGGGGTCGACGGTGCCGACGACGCGCAACGCTCCTTGCAGTGCCTCGATGGCGGCGATGTGTTTGCGGGCCACGTTTCCGCATCCCACAAGAGCAATCTTGATCGGCCTATGGTCCACAGTGGACTTCGACAATATATTCTCGCTCATCAGTGCTCTCGTGCGCAGGTCGGGAGAAGGTCCGGCTGGCCGTATCATAAGGCGGGTGGCGAACCATGGCCACCATTCCCGCAGGAGATACATCGAAGGCCGGGCAGGACACAACCATCGAGGGGAATAAGGGGGTGATCGATTTCCGTCGGTAGTCGTTCCCCGGCCCGGTCCCTGGCCCTCGCCCAGGCCCGTCCTTTGCTGTTGCTCCTCGGTCCCCGGGGTAGTTGTGGCTACGACGTGAAGCAATATCGGGCCGGGGCCAGGGACCGGGCCGGGGCCAGGGGGGCTCGACCACATTGAGTTCTATAACCGAGCGAGGTGGAGCACACCCGGGGAATAAAGCTCGAAAGGCAGGGGATTATCATCGGTGCCAACGCGGACGTTCCGCATCGGGAGAGGGATGGTCGGGGCTTAGCCGAGAAGGTGATGGCGAGTCGAGCTTGAATATGGGACGTGGATTCAATAGGTTCGAGGCCTCCGGTCGGACAGGCTGGCTGAGGAGTGACACTTTTCACAGGCGGATAGTGCATCCAGCGAAAGGGCGACGGCCCCGGATGCAGCGAATTTGGACAGAATGATTCAATTGCCTCCCTTACAACGAACGGGGTTATTGCTGGGATGGGGGCTGGTGATGCTGCTGTCGTGGCTGATCCCGTCGTCTGCCCTGGCGTGGGAGGATGGCCTGTGTGTGGACTGGACGTCCCAGAGTTCGCAGGAGATGCTGTCGTGGATGATGACGGCAGAAGGGACGCCGCAGTCGTCGACGAGCCCCTGTACCGGGGCGCAGTTCATCTCACCGGCCTATAATTGTTCGGCCTATGTACCGGTGGAGCAGGAAGCACAGAAATTGGGGCAGCGACAGGCCCGCGACGTGGTGCTCACCGCCCTGTACGGGATCTATGGAAAGGAGCAGGGAGATTCGCAGGCCGAATCCCTTCGCGCTTCCTTGAGACAAGGTGGTTCAGGGGTCTGGCTGGAGGAGATGGCCGCGGGCCTGGTCGCTGTGGACAGCACGTTCCCCCGTCGGGCCGTGTGTCTTCCGAGAGTGGACGGAGAGCAATGCGAGAGCGCTCCCCCCATGGCCGTCGTCGTCAGCGCCGGATCATCGAGTCCCGCAGACCGGGTATCCAGGGAGTTCGAGGTGCCCTGGCGTCCCGGCGAAAACGAATTGATGCAGCCGGCCCTCGCAAAATTGCGGGTCGGTCCCTCCGATGAATATCGACGTCTTCCCGAACAACCCCCTCCAGTCTGAGGGTGCGCCGTTGGTGGAGCCCCGACTTCGGGGGCTCAGCGAAACGGCGTGTCCCCTTTACCAAATTTCGGCGCACGCGTTCTACCGTTCTGCTAAATGGGGACGGTGCCGGGGCGGGCCCACAGGGCTCTTGTGTGCAAAGGGTTGATGTGCCAAAACACGGCGCTCAACCTCCGCCTGCATTGAGGAACGCAAACATAAGCAACGAATCACCGCCTTCTTCGACCGCCCGTTGGAACGTGTGGCCAGAAGGCATCAACGGATCAACTTGTCAGCAGGAGAAAATACCCATGAGTACTCAACAACCACAGGGAAACGGCGGCGTGATATTATTGGTCGTCGCCGTCGGCCTGGTCACCTTCGGTCTCGGGTGGCTGGTCGGAAATTATAATCAGGCCCCCGCCGACGCCGATCGTGGCGATCGGCCGGCGGCGGTGGCAGCCGATGTCGACCGGGCAGATCTGGGCGACAGCGATCAGATTCCCGTCGGAGACAGCCCCATTCTGGGCAACCCGGAAGCTCCGGTGACGATCGTGGAGTTTACGTCGATGCAGTGCCCCTTCTGCGGCCGCGCCGCAGGAACGCTGGGCGAGGTGCTCGACAAATACGAAGACGACGTTCGTATCGTCTTTAAGCACTTTCCACTTGGTAACCAGCAACAAGCCAAGCCGGCTTCGAAGCTGATGGAGGCCGCCCGTCGTCAGGATGAAGCGGCGTTCTGGACCATGAAGGACGAGCTCTTCGAGCGACTTCAGGACTTCCGCGACTTCAGCGATGAGCAGATGGCCGATCTGGGAGCGGAATTGGCCGAGGAGATGGGGCTGGACCCCGATCAACTGCGCGAAGATTTCGAGGACCCCGAGCTCGATGAGATCATCGATGCCGACGCTGCTCTGGGTCGCCAGATCGGTGTGCGAGGAACGCCGGCGTTCTTCATCAATGGCGAGCAGGTAGGCGGAGCCCAACCGCTGGAGGAATTCTCGAAGATCATCGACGCCCAGTTGGAACTGGTCGAAGAGTTGCGTGAAGATGGAGTGGAAGCCAATGAATTGTACGCCGCCGCCGTGCGCCACAACCTGGGCGAAGACGATGGTGCCGACGAGCGTGCGGAGCCTTCGGAGCGTCGCGAGCGCGAGCGTCCCCAGCCCGCCCCGGATGTCGATCTGAGCGAGGGAATTCCCGTCGGCGATAGCCCCATCATGGGCAATCCCGATGCGCCGGTGACGGTGGTAGAATTTACGTCGATGCAATGTCCCTTCTGCGCTCGAGGCGCCGACACGTTGGAGCAGCTCGTGGAGCGCTACGAGGATGAAGTACGCGTGGTCTTCAAGCACTTCCCGCTGGGCATGCAGCAACAGGCCGAGCCGGCCTCGCGCCTTCTGGAAGCCGCCCGTCGTCAGGACGAAGACTCCTTCTGGAAAATGAAGTCCGCCCTCTTCGATCGCCTCGGCGATTATGGTGAGGGCAAGATGGAGGATCTGGGAGCCGAGATCGCCGAGGAGCTGGGATTGGATCCCGACCAGTTGCGCGAGGACTTCAAAGATCCTGCGCTGGCCCGGCTCGTCCGAGACGATCAGTCTCTGGGACGAGCCCTGGGCGTGCGTGGAACCCCTCACTTCTTCGTCAACGGCGAGGTGGTCAACGGTGCGCAGCCCCTTCCGAGGTTCGCCGAAGTGGTGGACGGTCAGCTCGAGCTTCTGGAAGAGTTGAAGGAAGAGGGAGTGGCCGAAGACGAGCTATACGCCGCTGCCGTGCAACGAAATATGGGAGCCGACGGCGATTCCGATCCGCAGCCGGAGCCGGAGCGTCCCGAGGCCGATACGGTCGATGCCGACAAGCTCGTCGTCGGTGATTCCTACACCAAGGGACCGGACGACGCGCCGGTCAAGATCTTCGAATTCTCCAGCTTTCAGTGTCCCTTCTGTGCTCGCGCACGGGAGACGACGAATCGTATCCTCGAAGAATACGACGGTCAGGTTCAGCTCGTGTACAAGAACTTCCCGCTGGGAATGCAGGAGCATAGTGAACCGGCCTCCCGCGCCGCTCTGGCTGCCGGAGAGCAGGGAAGCTTCTGGGAGATGTACGATAAGATCTACGACAACCAGCGACGCCTTGGCGAAAGTGGCATTTTCGAGGA
>SLPW01000033.1 GCA_007131755.1 Myxococcales bacterium
CCTCGGCCACGCCGGGAAAACTGCGTCCGCGCCGGTCCGTAGCTCGAAGCAATGAGCGCAAATAAAAGGGCCCGCTATCGACGACGTCCGAATGCTCCACGCTGAGCCAGGGCGTTCCGGCGATGTCCACAGTCATCGAGGGCCACCAGGACAGACCGAAGCGATTCGTCGCCTGTGCCCGGCGCTCCAGCCGCACTGACGGCAGATAGGAAAAACGACCATCTTCGTCGATGGACCACATCGCATATTGGGTCTGGCGCGGCCCGTCGAAGGCGTAGCAGACGAGCTCTCCGCCGGAGAGCGCCACGCGCCACCACAGCCAGCGCTTCAGCCCAAGCTCGTTCAGGGCGACGGCCCCTCCATTTCGGTCGTGATAAAACCGCCCGCGAAATCTCTGTTCCTCCCCTCCTGTGGCGAGTCGACCCTCGGCATTATGTCCCCAGACCAGTGGCACCCAATCGTGCACCGGTAGTGGCTCGCATCGACGAATAAGCGGGTCATGGTCGCCGCCATGACGCCGCACGGCCGGCCCCTGTCCACGCAATTCCAATGAAGCCGGCCCCTGCAGACCCGGGACGTCGAGCTTCAGATCGAGCACCACCTCTCGCCAGCCGTTACGGCACACCTGGCTGCGAATCGTCGACGCTCCGTAGCGCCATTCTTCGCCACGCTCCCTGGTGCGCCACTGCACCTCGTCGGAGCCGAATTCCTGCAGAAGGTAAAAGTCCAGCGCTCCGCCTCGATAGGTACATACGTTGAGGCTCGGCCTGTGGCGCGGCTTCTGCCCCCGCCCCCGTCGCACGGCGTCGATATAGCCCGGCAAGAAGGGAAGCCCGAAGCTCCAGATGACGACGAGGCCGTTTCCACGGGCATCGATGAGGTCGACATACCACCACAGATAGCCGCCGGGCACGTCCAGGAGACGGCGGCTCAACCCCGATCCACAGGACCCGGGCTCCAGAAATTCGGCCCGGCTGTCCCTCTGCGATTCTTCTTCGAAACTCACGAATCGATCCCCGGCAATCCTCGCAACCCTCGATGCAGCACCTGGCGATGTTCTGCCGGCCTATGGGTGGGACTGGTGACGATGCACCAGGTCCCGAAGGCCGCCCACGACCAATAGGCCAGCGACAACAGAGAAGGTCCCCTGTCGACGCGCCGCACGTCACAGCCGTTTCGACGAAGGCGAACCCCGATGGATCGGTAGATCCTGCTCGCCATGAGAATCGCCGTGCGAGCCCGCGCCGGAATGGCCCACATCCCCTCGTCTCCGCTGGCGTAATAGACGTCGGCCAACTCCAAGAGATCTTCGACCACGCCGGCCAGCCGGCGGGCGTCGAACTCCCCCTTCAGGATCTGCGCCTGGCTCACCCCCACCTCTTCGAGCCTGCTGGCCGGGAGGTAGACCCGGTCGCGCTCGGCGTCCTCGCCGACGTCGCGGCAGATATTGGTCAACTGCATGGCCATCCCCAGATCGATGGCGTGGGGCCATGCGCGCCGAGCCTCGACGCCGAGTACGGAGCACATCATCAACCCCACCGTGCCGGCGACTCGATAGCAATAGCGCAACAATTCGGTGTCCGTCTCGATACGCACCGGCCCCAGATCGGACTCCACGCCCCTGATCAACTCCAGGACGTATGCGAGGTCCATCTTGCGCCGATGGGCCATCCTCAAAAACTCCCGAAGAAGCGGACGAGGAGCGAGCTGGCCGGTCAACTCAGCGCGAAACCTCTGGAGCTGCTGCCGCGCCCGCGCCACGTCTTCCGTCTCGTCAGCCACATCGTCGATCCCTCTGCACACCGCATATAGCAGGGTTGCGTCTTCGCGATCTCCCGTCGGTAGAAAGTGCGAGGCCCATCGAAAGCTACTGGAGTTGCGGGCCAGCACGCCTTCGCTGAACGCGCCGACGGCCTCTCCGGACACCTCATCGTGATGTTGCACCCCCTGCGTCATGCCGTCTCCCTTCCCACCTTGAATGATCCTCTTTTTTCTCCGGCCTGGATGCCTGGCCGTGGAAGGACCTTCTCGACGATCTTCGCCGAGTTGATCACCCCGGGAAGCCCGGCGCCGGGATGGACACCGGCCCCCACGAAATACAACCCCTCTACGTCCTTGGAGCGGTTGTGAAACCGAAACCATGCCGACTGGCTCAACCTGGGCTCCGGCCCAAACCCCGCTCCCGCCACGGAGCGCAATTCGCGCTCGAAATAGTTCGGCGAGTGCCAGAAACGGGTTGTGATATGCTGTCGAAGGCCGGGAAGCACGCGCCGCTCCAGGCTCTCCAGAATGCGCTCGAAATACCCCTCTCCCTCCTCGGACCAATCGATGCCGCTTTCGTTATTCGGCACCGGCGCCAGCACGTAGAAGGTCTCACAACCGGGTGGCGCAAGCCCGGGATCCGTGGCCGTCGGCCGGTGCAGATAAAGCGAGAAGTCGTCGGCCAACACCTTGCGCTCGAAGATATCCTCCAAAAGCTCTCGATAGCGCGGCCCCATCAGGATCGTATGATGGGCCACCCCCTCGTAGCGCCGCTTCGTCCCGAAAAACCCCACGAATAACCCCATGGAGTGTCGAATCCGCCTCAGTCGTCGCGAGTGGTTCTTTCGGCAGTGGCCGTTGTCGATGAGCTCCCCGTAGGTATGACAGGGATCGGCGTTGGAGACCACGAACCGACAGGGAATCCGCTCCCCGCCGGACGTCACCACGGCCTTCACGCGTCCCTGGTCGACCTCGATCTGCTCTACGGGCGTCCCCAGCCGCAACTGCGCCCCCATGGACTCCATGATCTCTACCAGCGCCTCCACCAGTCGCGTCGTTCCCCCCATCACGAAATGCACACCCCACTTCTTTTCCAGCCAGTGAATCAACAGATAGATAGAGGTGACCCGAAACGGATTTCCCCCGATGAGAAGGGGCTGAAATGTAAAGACCTGGCGAAGCCTGTCATCTTCGACATAGCGGGCTACCGTTGCGTACAGAGAGCGAAAACTCCCCAACCGAAGCATGTCCGGCAAGATGCGAACCATATCCCAGAAGGAATCGAAGGGCTCGGCCACCAGTTGCTGATAGCCCACCTCGAAGATCTGACGCGAGCGCTCGCTCATCCTTTGATACCCCGCCACGTCGTCGGGGCTAAATTGCGCGATCTGCCGCAGCAGGCGCGCCTCGTCGGCGATATAGTCGAAGCGGCTCCCGTCGCTGAATTGGACTCGGTAGAAGGGATCGACGGGCACCAGCTCCAGAAATTCCTCCATTCTGCGGCCGGCCAACTCAAAGAGCTCGGCGAAGAGATGGGGCGCCGTGATCACCGTCGGTCCCGTATCGAAGACGTGGCCCTCACGGCGCACCACACCGGCTCGGCCGCCGGGCTGATCACGGGCCTCCAGAACGACGACGCGATGCCCCAGCGCGCGAAGCCGTATCGCCGCGCTCAATCCCCCGAATCCACTTCCGATTACGACGACTGGCTCCTCTGTTGCCATTTGGCCCCCTGCCGAAATCGAGGAAGCGCCCACCACGGAAGGTCCGGACGCTCGTGGTGCTCCCAGTGATAACCAAAGTGGTAGCAAGTTAAGAACGAGATCGCGGGATGAAAGTCATTCGTCTGCGCCCGGTGGTGATCCTCATAGCCCCCGTCGGGCTCGCGATGGGGCAGATAGGTCCCGAAATAAAAGAGCTGCACCGTGCTCAGAAGGGCCGGCGCCACCCAGAAGCACAATAGATTGACCACCGGTACCCCCAGAAGGTGCTGCATGATGTTGAAGACGAGCGCCATCCCCAGGATCTGCCCCACCGAGAGATAGCCCTTCATGAAGTGGAGATACCAACTCCAGAACCCGCTGTGTTCGCCATCGTGGTAATCGGGATCGTGCTGTGAGGCCGGGTGGCGGTGATGCTCCCAGTGCAGAGTTCGAAGTTTTCGAAACGAAAATAGAGCGTATAGAATCACCGCCGCCCAACCCACGACGCGGTTTAGCCGTGGATAGTCGGGCGTCACCGTCCCGTGCATCGAGTCGTGAGCCGTAATGAAGAGGCCGGTATACAAAAAGGTCTGCAGCAACAGCGCCGGAAGCGCCCACCACAGGCCTTGCAGGTTCAAATCGCTACTGAGCAGCACCACCAGGGTGGTTCCCCAGGCTCCGATGATCGTCGCCGCTGCCAGTCCCCCTTTGAGGTTCGGCCACTTCGATTGAAGATCGTCGCTCATCGCCTCTCCAGGACTTTGTACGAACTGAGCACACTCCACAGACGGCCCCCGTCGGCGACGGCACGCCGCACCAGCGGCCACCTCAGATCGACGTTCACCTCCCGAAATAGACGCCACATGATCTGCGCCAGCCTCAGTGCCTCCACGTCGCCACGAAGATAATCACGCCAGTCGTCACCGGGGAGCGCGAAGAAGGCGTCGAAGAAACGACATAACCGACGCCGATTGAAGGTTCGCAAAAGGTCGCGCCCAAAGATCAAAAGCTCCCGCGCCCGTTGCCGATCCTGTGGCCACAACACGTCCCATGCGCGGTGTGCCACCTCCTTTCCGCCCATCCCCTCCTCGATTCCCCGGGCGATGGCCTCCGCCACCGCAGGCCCGGCTCGGAGCATTCGACCCATCTGATAGCCTGTGGCCGGATGCACCATTCCCGCCGCCGCCCCGAAGGCCACCACCGGCCCCTGCACCCTCGGCAGGGGGGTTCCCATCGGGATGTGGCACCGCTCCTCTTCGCGGGCTTCCACTTCGAAGGCCACCCCGCGCTCTTCGAGCCGCCGCTTCAATCTTCGCCGCAGCCCGTCGAACCCCACCGACGCCGGCCCGACGAGGACCGTCTCCTCCAGAAAATAGCGATCCCCCCCGAGGTGCATGCCGTACAAAAACGTCGGAGCCCCGACGTCTTCCCCGTCGTTGACGGGGCGATAGTCCATCAACACCATCTGTGCGTCGCCAAGAGGTGCACCCGAACACCGCAGGGAGATCCCGCAGGCGCGCTGAAACGCCACCTCTCCCTTTGGCGCATGCCTCATCAACCCGGCAGCCCCGCCGGAGGCATCGACGATCAGCCGCGCCCTGGCCACCTCCCCCTCGTCGCTCACGACCACCGCGCTTCGCGCTGTCCCTCGAACAGACCGCACCGTGCTGCGAAGAAAGCGCGCACCTCCCTCGTGCAGTCTCGCGTCCAGCCTGCGGCGCAGCCTCTCGTTGTCGATGAGGCCATAGCTGCGCTCGATATTTTTCGCCCCCGGAATATACAGCCCAACCCTCGCCCAGATCCGTCGAAAGTCCTCGGCAACGCACAGCCCCTCCACCTCGTCGAGCCACACCCCGTAAGTATTCGGCCACTGCTGCCACGGATCGGGATCGATGAGCGCCACCGACACACAGCGCTCCACCAATTGCGCTCCCAGCCACCGACCTGCCGGCCCGGCTCCCACGACGGCCACGTCCACATCGAGCGTCGGTCCACGTCGGTTGTCGAAACTCATCGCATCCCCCCGGAATCCATCGCCATTGCGTCGCGAACTGCGCTGATTTGGAGCTGGTCCCTACGCCACGCTTTGAAGAAATTGCCCACCGTTGACGTTCAGGCCAACCCGAGCAGGCCAGGCGAGCTCGAGCACCATTCTCCGCTCAACTTCCCCTTCGCATTACGCCTCCTGGAGCCGATGACAGTAACAGGGATGCTCTCGGCAGTACCGGGTCTGCGCCGAAGACTGCCGATGGGCAGGAGCCGCATCGTCTCCGACTGGCCCTCGATCTCCCCCGGAGACGATTGAATCCTCCCTTTCAGCAGTAGGCCGTTGGCGA
>SLPW01000027.1 GCA_007131755.1 Myxococcales bacterium
GAATCAGACTGGAAAGCTACGGGCTAATCGAGCCCTTCCAGCGCTTCACAGGCGTTCTCGATCCCACCCTGGCATGCTCTTTCGAAGAGCTCTCTGGCCCGCCTCTTATCCTGTCGTATTCCGGTGCCTTCATTAAATTGCAAACCCAGATTATGACATCCCCACATCGACCCGTGCTTACAGGCCTTTTTGAATAATTCGATGGCCCTATCCAGATCCTTCTCTACCCCCTCACCAAGAAAGTATCGTCTCCCCGCGCCGTTGCATCCCTCTCCGTTTGGCGATTCCACCATACAGGCTTTTTCGTAGAATTTTGCTGCCTCCGATATCTTCTCGTTTCGGGAGTATAACTGAGCCAGATTGAAACAACCGAACCCATCTCCACCTTCGCATCCCCTCTTCATCAGCTTGATCCCTCGACTCACGTTATGTTGCGTGCCTCGGGCGTAGGTATAAGAAAAGCCGACGCTCGAACATCCGACCATATCTCCACCTTCGCAGGCTTTTTTGTGCAACTCGTAGGCCCGCGGCCAATCCTGGGGCACACCCTGACCAACGATATATATATTGCCCAGGAGTCGGCATGCGACCATATCTCCTCCCTCACAGGCCATCTCTTGTAGCTCTCGAGCTCGAGTGAGATTGCGAGCAACGCCGTCGCCAGAGGCGTAGTGAAAACCCAGCTCCGAGCAAGCCCTCAGCACGTCCTCTTCACAAGCCTTTCTATACAGCCGAACAGCACGCGACCTGTCCTGCTCTACCCCCCGGCCTTCGGCGTAATTGCGGCCTAGATTGTTGCAAGCATAAGAATTTCCACCGTCACAGGCCTCTTTGTAGAGTTCGTTGGCGCGCGACCAGTCCTGTTCTACTCCCTGCCCGTTCGCATACCTGATGCCCAGATTGTTGCAACCCCACATATCGCCTCGCTGACAGGCCAGGTCATATAACTCGGCGGCCCGGCGATAGCTCTGCTCCACTCCATCGCCATTTTCGTACCTGTAGCCGAGGTCATTGCAGCCGCGTGCACTGCCCATCTGACATGCCTGATCCCACAACTCAACCGCACGGGTCATATCCTCGTCGACCCCTTCGCCATTGGCGTAGCGCCTAGCGAGGTTCCGGCAGCCTCGCCACTCACCACCTCGACAAGCCTGGTCGTATAATTCTGCGGCGCGCGACCAACTCTGGCCCGCGCTATCGGTGAAGGCGTAATGGTCGCCAAGAAATGCACATCCGAACATAAATCCCTCTTCACAAGACTTGGAAAATAACTCCACGGCCCGTCGTTCATCCTTCGAAACTCCTCTACCGTCGCGATACAGGACTCCCAGGTTGGTACAGCCGAGCATCTCGCCACCCGCACAGGCTCTGTCGTAGAGCTCGTAGGCCCGGCGAAGATCTTTCGGACGATCATCTCCTCTTTGATAGCTGACAGCAAGATTGGCGCATCCGCGAAGGCTTCCTCCCTCGCAGGCCTTCTCATACAGCTGTGTGGCTCGCTGTGGATCGCGCTCCACCCCCAACCCTCTGTTATAGCGAAACCCAAGACCGGAGCAGCTTCGCATATCTCCCAATTCGCATCCCCGTGCGAATAACTGAGCCGCTTTCTCGAAGTCCCTCGTTCCCCCTCGCCCCCGGAAGGCGTCTTCGCCCATCTGTCGGCACCGGACTCCGGTCTGGCACTCCCCGGATGGCGTCGATTCGGCGTAAGCGAATTCGCCTTCTTCAGCCTGGCGACATTCTGCGTCATCGCCGAGGACCATCCCGTCCGGGCATATCGGCGACCCCAGACAAGAGCCCATCTGGGAGCTATATGCCTGGCCGGGCCAGCAGCATTGTCCCTGGGTATCCATATTGCGGACCTGGCCTTCCACCTCACAGGGCCCGCCCTGAGCGAATGCCTGCCCGCGGTTGATCAGCCCCTGGATGGTGGAGGCAAACCCCGGTTCCTCCTCGATTGCTTGCGTCACGAGCGCCGCCCCTCGAACGGAGGGGTCGTCTGCGACCAGCGATGGGGTCTGCATCCCCACCAGCGTCCGCCGCACATATCTCTCGGCCTCCTCGGCGGTCACCACTCCGTCGCCCGTGGTATCCGCCCATCCCCGCAACGCCCCCAGCAGCGCGTAGCTAAAGGCCGGCCGGTCTACGGTGGGACCGGGAAGCGAGTGGGCCGCCTCGTCGTGACGAGCCGCGGAGAAGACGATATCCCGCGGCGCCAATTGTGGTTGGAGACGCGACAGATCGGGCACCACCGCTTGAGTTCCGGTCAGGCTCTGACCGTATTCGGTCTGCCCCGAAAAGCAGGTGTCCAATACCATGATGGTCTGTTTTTGCCGTCCGGCGGTCAATAACTCCTCGATCTTCGATTTGGGAATAGCTCCCAGGCGAAAATCCTCGGCCGTATGATTGATCGCTCCCGCTCCCACAAGGAGGGGTTCCGGATCGTGCTCCGTCGGATCCGGCGCTCCGTGTCCGATGAAGACGAACCACACTCGCCCGTCTTCATGGGCTTTCTCCAGATGTTGCTCTGTTTCCCGTTCGATGATCGACGGGATGGCCCGGGCGTTGGTGAGAAATAAAATCCGATCTTCTTCGATCCCCAGATGACCGGAGAAAAAGGATTTCCAGTCCAACCCCGTTATCTCTGCTCCCGCCACGTTCGTCAGGTTGTGGTATTGCTCCACGGCGATCACGATGGCGAGATCCCTGGCGCCCTGGTCGGTCTGCGCCACGGGCTGATCGATGGACGGAAGGTCGATGAAGGCGTCTGAAGCCATCAGGGCGCCCGTCTCTCGCTCACTCTCCGTGCCCGCCGCCTCGGCGGTCGCCGTGCCCTGCGCCGCCGCATCTTGCAGGCCCACTACATTCAGCGCTGCTACCAAAATCAATATCGGAAAGATTCTCATATCTCGTCGCATCATAATTCTCTGGGCACGCGGTGGTGGGTGGGAGTTCCACGAAGAATACGGGGCGTAACACAATTCTACAATCGGGGGCAACGCCCATCGGCGAACCCACTTCCGTTCCCGGGGCTCCCTGAACCGCGGTCACCGCGGGCTACCATTCGCAATCGATCATCATCTGATTTCCGACCTCTGACTTCGGACTTCCGTTCCCAGGGCTCCCATTTCGATGGACTACTCCCCGTGGCGAGGATTCCACAGCCGCGGGCCCCAGCAGGTGCGGGTGCCGTCGGCACGCAGGGCACATCGATCTGAGACGGCGGTGAACTCACCGCTCGACGGGGTGCCGTATCGGTTGCCATTGCCCCCTCCCCAGCAATGCAATTCGCTATTTTCGTCCAGGGCGCAGGGATGGCTTCCTCCCGAGATGGCGACGAATCCGTCGCCCGAGGGGACCGGGCTGACCTGTCCCTCATTATTGTTGCCCCAGCACTCAATGGCGCCGCCGGCGTCGAGGGCGCAGACGTGATTCCATCCGGCCTCGATGGCGACGAAACCGCTTCCGGAGGGTGCCTGACTGACCTGACCGTCATTGTCATAGCCCCAGCAGTGGACGCCGCCGTCGGTGTCCAACGCGCAGCTAAACCAAAAGCCGTTGGTCACGGCCTGATAGGAGCCCGCCGTGGGGATGTCGTCGAGTTGCCCGTGGAGATTGTTACCCCAGCACACGAGAGACTCCGTGGCGTCTACGGCGCAGCCGTTGGTCTGACTGGCGGCGTGATAGAGGATGCCCGACGACGTGGGTACATCGTCGACCCAGGAGGCATCGCCCCAGCATTCCAGAGCGTCGTTGGCGTCGAGGACGCAGCCCGTGCCATAGGCTCCCGTCAGAAAATGATAGCCGTCGCCCGTGGGATGAGGGATCTCCGGCGCCGAGGAGGGATCGCCCCAGCAGATCAACGTCCCCTGGTCGTCGAGCCCACAATTTACGTTGATTTCACTGAAGATCTCGTCGTTGGGGGCTCCGCTGATAAATCCCCAACTGTCGCGGCCCCAGCAGTACAGATATCCCTCCTCGTCGACGGCACAGCTATGTCGGCTGCCCACGGCGATATATTCGAAACCATCGCCTTGAGGAATATCGGTGGACTCTCCGTGGTCGTCGCGGCCCCAACAGGAGATGGCGCCATTTGTATCGAGGGCACAGGCATGTCGGTCTCCGGTGGCGACCTTGTGAAAATCACCGCTCGTGGGATGGCCGCTGGATTGATCGTCGGTGTCACTTCCCCAGCAGTGGATCGCGCCGGCTTCGTCGATTCCACAGGCGAAGCCGTTGCCTGCCGAGATTTGCTCGAAGACAATCCCCGAGGGGGCGTTATTTGCGGCGCTGGACCAGCTTTCTCCCCAACAGGTGAGTGCGCCCTGGTCATCGAGGGCGCAGGCATAGGCATTTCCGACGGAGAGGGCTTCGAAATTGCTGCCCTGAGGGGGCTCATGATCGGGATCGAGGCCGCCCTGGTCCCAATTCTGATTCCAACAGGTCAGTGCGCCCTGGTTATCGATCCCGCAATGGAAATTGCCTCCCACGCCGACGGAGGAAAAGCCGTACTTCGGATCGAGGAGGGTCGAACAATGAATCTCGTCGCCACCGAAGAGGGCGCAGACATCGCTATGTCCCATGCTGAGGCCGGAGGCGGGCGTCAGATAGGGAGCGCGACTGAGAATTTCCTGTGAGTTCTGGCCCCAGCAATGAATCGCTCCCGTGGTGTCGACGCCACAGGTGCCATCGCCATCGGCGGCGATCTCCTGGAACTGAACGGTGGAAAATTGCTGGAAGCAACTCGAGGCGTCGGGGCCGATGCTCGTCTCGCCGAATGGACATATCGCGCAGCTCTGATCGCTGGTGGCCGTCCCCACCTCGGCGACGTATTCGCCATCGCCACAGACCGTCCAGGATTCACAGGAGGAAGCGTTGGTTTCGGAGGCGTTAAAGGTGCCATCGGCGCAGGGGGAACAGTCTCGATCGGAGGTGTCGGTGGCCGGAGAACTCACGAATTGACCGACGTCACAGTCCTGCCAGAGGAGGCACTCCTCCTGATTTGCCTCGGACGTATAACTTCCCTCGTCACAGGACTCACACTGCCTGTTCTCCGTCGTCGAGCCCTCGGAAACCATGAAGGTCCCGGGGGAGCAATCGTCATGGGTCTCGCAGTCGCTCTGGTTGGGCTCATCGGAATAGGTTCCTTCGGGACACCCGGAGCATTGTCGATCCGTCGTCGCCGTCCCATCTGACGCCACGGATTGGCCGGGCTGGCAGGTCGTCCACTCCACGCAACTCTCGGCGTTATCGGCGTCAGAAAAGGTCCCCACTTCGCAGGGATCACATACCTGGTCCGTCGTCGCCGTGCCCTGGTCTGCCACGAATTCGCCGGGCTGGCAGGTCGTCCACTCCAGGCAACTGTCGGCGTTCGCAGACTCTGTATAGGTTCCCGCACCGCAGGCCCCACATTCTTGATCTGTCGTCGCCGTCCCCTGCGTTGAGACGTATTCGCCGGGGGAGCAGCTCGTCCACTGCTGACAAGTGTCGGCGTTGTCGACGTCGGAAAAGCTCCCCGCTGTGCAGGGCTCACATTCTTGATCTGTCGTCGCCGTCCCTTGGTCTGCCACGAATTCGCCGGCAGAGCAGGTGGTCCAGGCCAGGCAACTGTCGGCGTTCGCAGACTCCGTATAGGTTCCCGCACCGCAGGCCCCACATTCTTGATCTGTCGTCGCCGTCCCCTGGGTCGAGATGTATTCGCCGGGGAAGCAGGTCGTCCACTCCACGCAACTCTCGGCGTTATCGGCGTCAGAAAAGGTCCCCACTTCGCAGGGATCACATACCTGGTCCGTCGTCGCC
>SLPW01000092.1 GCA_007131755.1 Myxococcales bacterium
GCCGCACACCCCGTAAGGCAGATAGGAGCACAACCCCCCGCTCAGTAACCAACGTCGAGCTGTTTGCAGCGTAATCAGCAGAGGCTCCGTGGGCTCTATCGCGGCTCCGCGCCCCAGCGCTCATTTTTCGCGCTCCGCGACTCAGCGCTCCGCGTACAACGCCTCCTTGCTGAGCGACGAACGAAGCGTTGAGCAAGCCTGGGCTTCCCCCGGCCCATGGGGATCGATGGAATCGACACACTGTGTTTAGGTTCGACCTGAATCCGCTGCCACCGCCACTGATTCCCCCGCTACGGGTTTGGCGGAAGTTCTGACCAGTCTTCGTCATTCAGGACCGCCGAAGAGTGGTTTGAGATTTCTGTCGAGCACATCCAAGGAAGTAATTGAGTATGGCCCGGCGCAGGACGCGACATATCCTGGTATTTTCCGGCATTCTCCTATTCATCGTCGTCTGGACGGTGCTGCTGTCGATCTACAGTCCTCAGCAGATCGTGGACTGGCTGGGGATGACCAATTCCTATCTGGTGGCCTTTTTCCTGGCCGTCGCCGGGGCGATCGCCTCGATTACACCCTTCTCCACATACCCGGCGGTGTACACCATGGCCTCCGGCGGGGTGAACGCCTTCGTATTGGTGCCGCTGGTGGCCATCGGGATGACCGCGGGAGATTTTATCTTCATCGCCTTCGGGTTGAGCGCCCGGGAGCTCCTCTCCGAGAAGATTCTCGACAAGTTGGAGCGGCTCCTGGACTGGTTGGAGAGCAAGCCAAAATTCTTCGTGCAGGCTTTTATCTTCGTGTGGGTGGGTTTTTTGCCCATCGCCAATAATCTGTTGACGGCACCGCTTGCCATGACGGGATTTCCGATCAAAAAGCTTACTCCGCCGCTGGTGCTGGGCAATATGATGTTGCCGGCGCTGCTTGCGTTAGCCGGAGTATACGGGTTGGGCGTGGAAGTTGTGTGACCCTGCGGCGACGACGCAAAGTTAGAGAGATTGACAAGGAGAAACGATGAGCGATCAGCAGTCTGTGGACGTAGCCGAATTCAACGTGCCATCCATCGGATGTGGAGGGTGCGTGCAGACCATCACTGAGGAGTTGGAGGGTGTCGCCGGAGTGGAGAGCATTGAGGGCGACGCCGGAGAAAAGCAGATCCGCGTCGAGTATCGGGCCTCCGAGGTCGACGAAGAGGGGCTCAAAGAGGCCATCGAGCGCGCCGGGCACTCCGTGGCGTGATCAGCCCGGAAACCCGAGGTTGGATGTCCGGGTATTTTCGGCCTGTCTGGTGTCCATGCGGGTTTGCTGGACGACGATGGGGACCGTGGACTCCACGACGGCGCCGTAGTCCGTCTCTAGCGGAATCGCCTCGGGATCGATGAGGTCGTTAAAGCGCACCTTGCGGACTCTTCGAGCCTTCAACTCCAATTCGTAGGGGCCCACGGGCTCGCGGTCGGCGTAGTAGATGGTGATCGCCACCGTGGCGTCGTCGCCGGTGGTGTTGAGCATCCACAGGGTGTCGCGGGTGGTGAATTCGGGCTCTCGACCGTTTTGATTCAGGGGGATATTGCTTCCGGGAAGGGCCCAGGTTTTTCGTCCGATATCTGGCATGAAGTTGGCTCCGTTATCTGGCTTCGAGGCCGGTGTCGCCCACCTGATCGGGGGAGAACTCTTTCGCGCCGAGGAGTTCGCGAAGATAATTGGTCATAAATAGCCCCCGGGGATCCATCTCGCGGCGGATATTCTGAAAGTCCTGCCAGCGTGGATATAGCTCGGACAGGTCGTCACCTCGCAGGTCGTGCTTTTTTCCCCAGTGGGGTCGGCCGTCGTAGCGACGGAAGATGGGCTGGATGTCGCGGAAGAACTCCCAGTAGGGAAGACCGGCGTTGTGGTGAAGTGAGATGGTGACCGTGGGACGGGCATAGGAGGTGCTGAGCATGGCGTCGTCGGAGGCGACGGTGCGATAAAGCGTTCGCCAGGCGACGTCGCGTCGGTGGACCTTTCGGATACGGTCGCGGATCTCCATAAACGCCGCCGGACCGGCAGCGGCGGGGAGAGAATACTCCATTTCATCGAAGGCGAGCATCCGGGTGCGCGAGAGGACGCGGGGCGCCCAGTCCTCCTCTTCCTTCAGGAGTTGCGCATAGGGGAGCCGCGGCGACTCGCCGGGTGGGTTGAGGGTGCGCAGCTTGACCTCGTCACTTCGGGGATACCAATAAAAGTCGAAGTTTCGATTCTGCTGGACCAGCTCCGGGAGGTGGTGCATGCACTCGTCGACGCCGGTGCACCACTCCTGGCGGTGGAGCCGGTAGGCCGGCTGGGCCTTGATGCGAAGGCAGGTGAAGATGCCCAGGGAGCCGAGGGCGACGCGTGCGGCGCGGATAAACTGCGGATTGTCCTCGATGTGGCGCTCCAGAAGTTGCCCTTCGGCGTTTATCATGCGCACACCCAACAGCATGCTGGACAGATTCCCCAGGGTGGGGCCCGTGCCGTGGGTCCCGGTGCCGATGGCCCCGGCCAGTTGCTGGACGTTGATATCGCCCTGATTGTGGATGGCCAGATCCTCCTCCAGGAGATGCTCCCCCATCTCCTCCAGGCTGGTTCCGGGCCGCACCCATGCCTCGCCAGCCCTTTGGTCCACCGATTCCACACCGGTCATATGCTCCAGCGAAACCATGGTGTCCGCCGTGGTCACCAGGGGCGATGAGGAGTGGCCCTGGCCGACGACGCGAAGCGTGCCGCTGCGATCGGCGGTGCGACGCACCAATGCCTGAAGTTCGGCCCGGTGGCGTGGTTTCTCGATGGAGTTCGGGCGGCATTCGAGGCTCTTCGACCAATTCGTCCACTCTTCGGGCATGGGATCTCTCCTGCTGGCGTTATGGGGAAAATCTAAACGCCAGTGCCGATCTGCGGAAATTGGCAATGCAAAAGTTACGCGACCCTGCGGCTGTCCCCGCTATTTCGTCGTCAATATACACAACTACGAACGACAAATGACCCACTCGATCCGTATCCACGATCGACCAGTATCTATGTGGAAATCTCGCCATCAAAAGGCAAGGGAGATCAGGGGGATTAGGGAGATAAGGGGATGGAATTTATCTTTGTCCGTGGGTTGAAGCGACCTTCAACACTTCCCCTTGCAGTTCAGGGGCGCGAAAGACGTGGAGGCGCGAAGGCGCGAAGCGCTGTACGCGGAGCGCTGCCTCGCGAAAAAAGAGCGCTGATACGCGGATGCGCGGCAGAGCACGCGAAGCGTCGCTAAAGCGCGGCAAACAGCACCGACGGGTTGTGCTGGTTTCCACTTAGGAGTGGCTACGTGTGGAGGATCGCTTTTTTCCCAAACTGCCTACAGCCGATAGGGAGAACCCTTTCGTCTTCGGGACGATCCGTATTTTTTTCGGAGACGATGGTCTCCCGGCCCTCGGCAGTCTCGCCATATACCCCGTACGGTCGATAGGAACACAATCCCTCGCCAGGCAACCAACGTCGAGCTGTTGTTCAGCGTAATCAGCAGAGGCTCCGTGGGCTCTATCGCGCCTTTGCGAGCCAGCGCTCACTTTCCGCGCTCTGCGTACAGCGCTCCGCGTACCGCGCCTTAGCGCTCAGTGACTCAGCGCTTCGCGTACCGCGCCTCACTTAGCGACGAAAGAAGCATTGATCACAGCTGCCCCGATCCCCCCAATCCCCTTATCTCCTTGTTCTTTACGTCGTTGGGTTGTCGCATGAGTTACTGTCGCTTGAGTTCCCTCCCTTACTCATCGGCAGTCCTGCGCAGTTCGTCGCCGTGACTGCCGATAGCGAAGAAGCTCTTGTCTCCGAAAGCCTTATTTCCAGTCCGAAAGTGGATACTGATCGAGTGGGAACTTTCCATTTTCTACTCTTGCAGTTGTAGTTGTTTTCCTCGGATGCTCGCTTCATGGCGCACCGCGCAAAACGCAACGCGCAAACGATCGCCGCTATAAGAACGTCCGAATGCTTCGGGTGCTTACGCCCAAACGACAGACCCTGCGATGGCATGGTGCCGTGGTGACGTTGGCAGGATTTGTGCGAAGCGACTCAGGGAGTGAAGAAGATGAGGACCAGCGCCAGAGGGAGCAGGGATAATATCGTGCTGGCGAGGATTCCGGCGGCGGCAAAGGCGTCGTCGCCGCCCAGTTGGGTGGTCAGGACATAGGAGGCCGTCGACGAGGGACAGGCGGCGAAGACCATGAGAATGAAGGTCTTCATCGGGGGAAGTCCCCACAGAAGGGCCAGCCCATAGGCCATCAGGGGGACGAAAATCACCTTGAAGGCGCCGGTGGCTGTGGCGAGGGCGAATCGTCCCTTCATCTCCAATTCCACCAGGGCTCCACCGAGGCTGACCAGGGCAAGGGCGATGGCCGTCTGCCCGAGAAGCTCGAAGGGGCGCCCCACCACGGTGGGAAGAGTCCATCCCATGGCGCCGATGAGAATGCCGATCAGGGCGGAGAGGATGAGGGGATTGGTGGCCAATTTTATGAAGAACCGACCCCAGACCCGGCGATCGATCTTATGGCGGGCGACGATCAGCGCCAGGACGGCGATGAAATTGTTGACCGGCACCAGCACGGCCAGGGCCACCAGGGCGCTGGCCACCAGCAGATCACCTCCGGCAACGCCTTCGGAGGCGAAGATGATCAGCGGAAGGCCCACGAAGGCCAGATTCCCGCGAAATCCGAGCTGAACGAAGACCCCCGAGTGTTCGTCCTTCATCCGAAATAGGGCGGCCACGAGGGCGGCGACGATGGCCGAACCGACGATGAGGATAAAGAGGGTGGCCAGGAGATTCTGAGCCTGCAATTCGCCGAAGTCCGTGCCGGAGAGGTCGTAGATGAACAGGCTCGGAAGGGCCACCCAATAGGTAAAGCGATCCAATCCACGGCGAAGAGCGGAGTCCATAAAGCCGCCCTGGAAGAGAGCCGCTCCCAGGATCACGAGGAGGATGATGGGAATCAGCGAGGTGGCGGCCTGGATCACGGTGTGGTGGACCGGGCTTTGGAGGAGCGATGGGGTGCTCCACCAAATGTGATCACCAAAGGGAGAGACGGAAGGCCGGCGCTGGACGCTCGACGCGGAGGCGGTAAGGCACGGAACGCTGGACGCTGGACGCGGAGCGCTGCCTCGCGAAAAAGGAGCGCTGGGACGCGAAGGCGCGATAGAGCGCGCGAAGCGGCGCTGATGTCGCTGCAAACAGCGCGATCGTGGTTGTTGTGGGGTGGTCGGTTACAAACGTCGTTGACGCTACCCGAACCGGTGGGTTTAGCGTCCAGAGGATTGTAGTGTGCAACGTCACGCCCCCGGACTCCCTCGCTGCGCTCGGTTACCCGGGGTTACCACTGGCGGCCGGATTGTTTTGGGTCTGCGCACCGACCAACGCCATCGAAGGCACCCCGCAAATGGTCGTTTGCGCCGTCGTGCAGGCGCCGAAAATAGACGGACGTGGGATAGCCTGGGGCGTTGTTTGTCCTTTGGAGGTTAACTCGAGAGCGGCGTTAGGAGGCGGATGGACGTCACTCTCTTTGGGGCGCCTGAACAGCGGCGCGAAAAAGCGGCATTTGGGGGGGCTGGATTCGGCGGGGTGGGGTTGGGAGGGGCCTCTGCGGACCGACCTATGGGAATTGACCGGCCAATATTTGGTGTTATTATGCATTGATGTACCTATGCACTCCTGCACCGGAGAGCTTCATGCCACGTCTAACCGTGACACTTTCGGAGTCGACCTATCGAGCGCTCAAGGAAACGGCGGCGCGAAGGGATGTTTCGATGAGGCAGATCATCGAGGA
>SLPW01000071.1 GCA_007131755.1 Myxococcales bacterium
CCGAGCCCGAGCATGATGTGCGATTTTCGATTGACAGCCCCGGGAGAGGTCCTTATAACCCTTGGTCCGCGGCGACAGGCGTCGCTGAACAAGAGAGGAATCACAGGCACGTAGCTCAGTGGGAGAGCGCTTCCCTGACACGGAAGAGGTCGGCGGTTCAAACCCGCCCGTGCCTATTTGATCTGGGCTCGCCCCGACGTTGTCTCAGAGCCCGCACCTTTCGATAGAGAGGCGGATCCCGGTCCGGTTGGGATGCCGCCTATTTTTTCGAGGAGAATGTTATGCCGAAGATGAAATCGCACCGAGGCGCGGCGAAGCGCTTCAAGGTCACGAAAAGCGGAAAGGTCAAATACAATAAGATGGGCCGTCGCCACATCCTGACGAAGAAGCGCAAGAAGCGAAAGCGTCAGTTGCGCAAATCGGCCTATCTGAACTCGACGGACGGCAAGCGGATCAAGAAGATCCTGGGCCGCCACTGAGTGGGGCGCTTGCACCACCGTTGGACCCTATACTGATTCATTGAGATGATGAGACGAGGATTATCATGCCACGCGTAAAACGAGGCCCGAAGGCCCGAAGGCGACGAAAAAAGGTTCTGCGTGCCGCCAAAGGATATATCGGTGGACGGCGCCGACTGTATAAAAATGCCAAGGAGACCGTTCATCGGGCCTGGGCCTATGCCTATCGCGATCGCCGAGTGCGAAAGCGCGATTTTCGCCGCCTCTGGATCACCCGTATCAACGCTGCCTCGCGCCAGCACGGCATGCCCTACAGCAAGTTCATGGGTGGGCTGAACAAGGCGGGAGTGGAGTTGGATCGGAAGATCCTCGCCGATATGGCTGTCTTTGATAGTGCGGGGTTTGGCAAGATGGTATCGATTGCCGAGGAAGCGCTGGACTGAGCGCGTAGCGAGTCAGACGCACAGAGTTAACCGACGACACCCCGTATCGACTCGTTCCCGGTGGATGAGGCGACGGGGCGTTGGTTTTTCTAGGGACAGGAGAGGCGTTCGATGGACGTAGTCGAATTGGAAGGTCGGCTCCAGAAGCTGGCCGACGAAGCAGTGGAAGCGCTGAGCGCGGTGGAGGAGAAGGAAGAGGCCATTCAGGTCAAGAATCGCTATCTGGGCCGTCAGGGAACGGTCCAGGAGCTGATGTCCGTGATGCGTGAGATTCCCAACGAGCAAAAGCCGCAGGCGGGCCGCGCGATCAATCGCTGCAAACAGCAGATCGAGTCGTCCTTCGAAGACCAACTCAAGGAGATCGCCGAACGCGAACTTCAGCGACGCATCGAAGAAGAGACGGTGGATGTCACCCTTCCGGGGAGAAAGACCTCGGCAGGGATGGGACATCCCCTGCGTCAGGTCGAGCGCGAGTTGATCGCCATCTTCGACGCCATGGGCTTCGAGGTCGCCGAGGGGCCCGAGATCGAGAGCGATTATTATAATTTCGAGGCCTTGAATTTTCCGCCGGATCACCCGGCGCGGGATATGCAGGATACCTTCGTTCTGGAGGACGGTCGCCTTCTTCGCACCCATACGTCACCGGTGCAGGTACGCACGATGCATGCCTACGAGGTGCCGATTCGAATCATTTCGCCGGGGCGCGTTTACCGATGCGATAGCGATCTGACCCATAGCCCCGTCTTCCATCAGATCGAGGGGTTGTTGATCGACGAGGACGTGTCGATGGCGGATCTGAAGGGGACGCTGACGGCATTTGCCAAGCGCTTCTTCGGAGAGGGGACAAAGATACGATTTCGGCCCAGCTATTTTCCGTTTACCGAGCCCAGCGCGGAGGTGGACGTGGAGTGTATCTTCTGCGCCGGAGAGGGCTGCAGGGTGTGCAGCCGTACGGGGTGGCTGGAGGTGCTGGGCGCCGGGATGGTGGATCCGAATGTCTTCGAGGCCTCGGGCATTGATGCCGATCGCTACAGTGGATTTGCCTTTGGTCTCGGTGTCGAGCGGATCGCCATGCTCAAACGGGGCATCCGTGATATTCGGCGTTTCTTCGAAAATGACGTGCGCTTTCTCGAGCAATTTTGAGCGGTCCTCGATAGGCCTGGTGATTTCAAGAGGGAAGAAGAATGAAGATCAGCATCAACTGGCTCGACGAGTGGGTGGAGGTCAGCGATCTGGAGCCCCGAGAGTTGGCTCATCGGTTGACGATGGCCGGCCTGGAGGTGGACAGCCTGGAGGAGATCGGTGGCGGCCACGAAGATATCGTGGTGGGAGAGATCCGGCAGATCGAGGAGCATCCGAAGGCCGACAGGCTGGTGATCTGCAAGGTGGACGTGGGGGAGAAGGAGGGAGAGCGGACCATCGTCTGCGGCGCGAAGAATATGAGCGTCGGAGACCGGGTGCCCACGGCGCTTCCAGGATCACAGCCGCCGGGACTGGACTTTGAGATCGGTCGCCGAGAAGTCATGGGTGTGGAGTCCGGGGGAATGCTGTGCAGCGAGGAGGAGCTGGAGCTGGCCGAGGAGAGCGAAGGGCTGATGATCATCGAAGAAGACGTGGCAATTGGCGAGCCTGTCTTCCGGGCGCTGGGTCTGGAAGATACGATCCTCGAGATCGATCTGACTCCGAATCGCTCCGATTGCCTGAGCCACCTGGGGGTGGCCCGGGAGGTGTCGGCTCTCTACGATCGACCCCTTCGAGAGCAGCGCCTGAATATAGGGGCGATCGAAGAAGATGGGTCGCGTCCGGCCGGCAAGATCGCCGATTTGACGGTGATCGACGATGAGGGGTGTCCTCACTATCGAATGGCAATTCTGGAGAATCTGGATGTGGTGGATAGCCCGGCCTGGCTAAAGAGGCGCCTTTTGAGCGTGGGCGTGCGCACCGTCAACTACGTGGTAGATGTGACGAATTACGTATTGATGGATGTGGGTCAGCCCTTGCACGCCTTTGATCTCGATCGATTGGAGGGGCCGGAGATCGTGGTGCGCAGAGCCGAAGAGGGTGAGACGATGGTGGGCATCGACCATGAAGAATACGAGTTGGGCACAGATGATCTCGTCATCTGTGATGCTCGAGGCCCGGTGGCTCTGGCGGGGGTGATGGGTGGCGAGCGAACGGAGGTGTCGGAAGAGACGAAGAGAGTGCTCCTGGAGTGTGCTTACTTCGATCCCACCAGCGTTCGCCGGGCATCGAAACGCCATGGGCTGCATACGGAGTCTAGTCATCGCTTCGAGCGCAGCATCGACGCCGGGGGCGTGGAAGCGGCGATGGAGCGAACCCTTGAGGTGTTGGTCCGGGTCCAGAGCGAAGCCACCGGTGTGGCCCCCCGGGTGTGCGCCGGGGTGGAGGTCGCCGGAGGGGCGCCGAAAGAGTTGCGACAGGTGGAGCTCGATCCCGAAAGGGCCTCTTCGATGGTGGGCGTCGAATTCGATGCCAGCCAGTGCCGAAGACTGCTCGAGTCGCTGGGCATTGAGGTGGAAGCCGCTGATGGTGGACGGCTTCGATGCAGGGTGCCGTCGTTTCGAAATGATCTGGACCGTCCCATTGATCTGGTAGAGGAGCTGGCCCGATTGTATGGCTATGACAATATTCCCACGACGCTTCCGCGTATGGCTGTGGCGGAGAAGCATGTCCGTCGTACAGAGGCGAAAGAACAGACGATTGTCAGCCGTCACGAGCGAAGCCAGATCGACTGGGTGAGAACGACGCTGCTGGAGGAGGGCCTGCTGGAAGCGATCAGCTATAGCTTCATGGGAGATGAGGATCTGGACCGTCTGCGATTGACCGACGACGATTGCAGGCGAAAGGCAGCGCGGGTGGCCAATCCGCTCGTCAAATCGCAGGCTCGGATGAGGACGACGCTCATGGCGTCGATGCTCGACAGCGTGCAGAGAAATTTCGCCCAGAGCCGAAGTGATGTGGCCCTCTTCGAGATCGGGCGTCGCTATTTCACAAGTGGCGAAAGGCGAACGGTGGCGCTGGCCGTCACCGGAAGAAGGCGGCGCCACTGGAGCGGCGATCGACTCTGGGATTTCTTCGACCTCAAGGGGGTGGTGGAGTCTATGGCCACCCCCTGGGACGTGCAGGGAGCGAGCTGGACACGTCCCGACGAGCCGGAGCCCTTTCTTCACCCCGGTGTTCAGGCGGTGTGGAAGAGAAGGGACGGACAGATCCTCGGATTTGTGGGGCAATTGCATCCGGCAGTGGCCCAACAAGAGGAGATCGACGATCCCCTCTATCTGGCGGAGATCGATCTGGAGACGCTCATCGACACCGGATCGCCAAATAGACTGGCGCGCCGGCCGGCAAAATATCCCGCCGTGGTCCGCGACTATGCTCTGCTCTACGAGCGCGAACGTCCCTACGCAGAGTTGAAAGAGGCCGTCGAAGAGTTGGCACAAGAAGACGACGAGAGCTTCGGTCCTGTCTTCGAGACCATGGAACTCTTCGATGTCTATCAAGGCGAGCAGGTGCCGCAGGGATATCGCAGCCTTGCGATCAAGATTACCTATCGCAGCGATGAGCGCACTCTACAGGAGGCAGACGTCGAAGCGGCCGATCGCCAGCTATTGTCCCATCTGGAAGCAGAAGTGGGGGCTCGTTTGCGCTGAGCAAGAAAACGGGTTTTCCCGGAGGCGGCCATGGTTTAGACTGTCGCCCAGTTCATGATCGCGGCGGGAGTTTAGCTGTACGGACCTGTCCGAAAAGTGCCTCGTCGCACCCTGTCGCCGTCGTCCACGGGTTGGCGAGGGGCTGGAGGGAAAGCGTGGAAATAAGTGTGGTCGCCAGTCGTAGCGTAGTCGTCCCTGATGTCGAGGAGTTGTAAGTGACGCTGACGAAAGCCAATATTGTGGACACCGTATATTCGCAGACGGATTTGACCAAAAAAGAGGCCTCGGACTATGTCAACCAGGTCTTGGAATTGATGAAGGAGACTCTGGAGAGCGGAGAGGAGATCAAGGTCAGCGGATTTGGAAAATTCGAGGTCCGAAAAAAAGGGGAGCGGATCGGGAGAAATCCGAGGACCGGCGATGAAATTTTGATACCGGAGCGAAAAGTGTTGCGGTTCAAGGTCAGCCAGGTGCTCAAGGACGAGCTCAATGGAAATCGATAACGTCGAATGCGAGCCCGCAAAGGCGTGAGATTTATCAATGGATGATACCCGGGTGAGGAGACAATGAGCCAGGAAGAGGGCAATACGAGCAGTACGACGATGATCGAGCTTCCCGACAAGACCTATTTCAAGATCGGAGAGGTGGCCAAATTATTGGAGGTCGAACCCTACGTACTGCGCTACTGGGAGACGGAATTCGACGTGCTGGCACCGGAGAAGACCAATAGCGGTCAACGGGTCTATCAGCGCGATGATATCGAATTATTATTTCAGATACGCACCCTTCTCTACGAAGAGATGTTCACCATCGCCGGGGCCTGTAGACAATTGGAGCGAAGCCGGGAGGGAAAGCCGAGCTTTTTCGATCTGGAGGGACAGTCCACCAGAGCGGCGGGCACGGCGGTGGCCGGCGATGGAGAGTTGCGCAGACAGTTGGAGTCCGCCCGGCGTGAGTTGGCGGCGGCGCAGACCAAGATGAGCCAGGTGGAGGAGCGTTTCGTCGATGCACATAAGCGACTTTCTCAGCGCACCGAGCAGTTGGATGCGGCCAGAGAAAATGTGGAGGCCCTCGAGGATCGGCTGGAGGAGCTGCGCAGTGAGTCAAGCCTTCTACGACAGGAGAATGAGCGCGTAACCGGCCAGCTCGCGGCAACGCGACGGGACCTGGAGGAACGTGGGGAAGTCGTCGATTCCGACCGTGTCGAGGAGTTGAGCCAAGAGGTGGCGCGCCTTCAAGAGCGGTTGGAGGAGGCCAGAGACGATGCAAAGCGCCGAAAGCGTCGTCGCGAAAAGGTGGAACAGGATCGGCGCCGGCGGCGTCGCCACGCCCTTCGATCCCTGCGTCGGGAGGTAGAGACGGTGGCGCAGATCGCGGAGTCAAAGAACTAACTACCGATTTCCTTTACGTTTTCGGCGACGGAACTATGGATAAGCGAGCAGGAGAGGGCTCGTAGTCCCGCAAGAGAGGATGGTCACCGCTGGTGACCATCCTTTTTTCGTGTCGTGAGGGACGCCAGGAGTAAATCGTTGTAAAAATGGTGGGAAGATCCGGGATGCGGGCCAGATTCGGGAAGAATCGCCGCATTTCGTTCGTTTTACAAAAGCGGGGTGGGGGGTGTAAATACGTCAGCACTGAGAAAAAATTTCATAGCGGGGACAAATGTCCTCACTGATTGGGTCATATCTGGTGACGATTGTCCCCACCGCGGTGGGGATGGATATGGAGCAAGTTCATCCACATTGCGGAGTAATCTTTGTCGAGTCCATCCATCGGCATCGTCGCGGGCGAGAACGCCATGAGGGCCGATCGGGGCCAGGAAGGCACAAATTGACCGATGTTTATGCCGGACGACGGAGAATGGACACAACGAGACGTTGGCATGAAATATGCATAAAATTGAAGTTGGGAGGGGTGAATTCCATCTTCACCCCCATGACGGATCTGATCGAGAGAGAAGGCTGCGATTATGACAAAAGCGAAACAGGTAGCCGCCAAAAGAGACCGTACACAGGATAAAGAGCCTCGGGACGACGATTTTATCGGAAAGCGCCATCGACGTCGAGAGCGTCAGAAGTTGTCGCGGCGCCTCGATGAATTTCGCGACCTCGATCCGGTGAAGATGTATCTTCGAGGCATCGGACAGGTCAAGCTGCTCGACCGCGATGGAGAGGTGGCGGTGGCCAAGGAGATCGAGAGGGGGCGTCAGATCGTCTTCGATATCCTGGTCAACACCACAGTGGCCATCGAGATGATGTTGGAGTTGCCCCAGCGATTGATGGAAGGCACGGCCCGGGCCCGGGAAGTATTCGAGGAGTATGAGCCATCGGGAGACGATAGCGATCTTCCCGTGGCGCCGTCGGTCTTCGAGCGATTCGATCGGTTGGAGGGGGCACATCGGGCGCACGAGAAGGCGAAGGAGGCGCTGCAGGAGGCGAGGGAAAAGGGGGTGGATGACGAAAAATTGGAGGCCCTGAGCCAAGAGGTGGAAAAGAGCTTCGAGGAGATGGTGGAGGCCGTCAGGGGCTGCCAGCTGTCGCAGCGATTCATCGACGAGGTGGTGGGGCGGTTTTACGATGCCCTGGAGAATGCCGAAAAGTGTGAGCGGCGCATGCGACGCTACGCACGGCGGGTGGGTGTGAAGGTGTCCACCCTGGAAAAGTGGCGCCAGAGGTATGAATGCGGAGAAAAGCCCGATTTTCGTGAGGCTCGGCTGTCGAAGGGGGTGGTGCGCGAATTCGACCAGATCATGACCCAGTCGGTGGCGATCGTCGAGAGCGTCAAGAGTGAATTCGGCATGGAGATCGATGAATTGCGCGCCAAAGTGCAGGCAATCGACGTCGGAGAGCGCAGAAAAGAGCGGGGCAAAGCGGAGATGATAAGGGCCAATCTTCGCCTGGTGGTCTCCATCGCCAAGAAATACGTCAACCGGGGGCTGCACTTTCTGGATCTGATTCAGGAGGGCAATATCGGATTGATGCGGGCCGTGGAGAAATTCGAGTATCAGCGGGGTCACAAATTCTCGACCTATGCCACCTGGTGGATACGCCAGGCGATCACTCGTGCCATCGCCGACCAGGCGAGGACGATCCGCATTCCCGTCCACCTCATCGAGACCATCAACCGCATCATGCGCACCTCTCGTCAACTGGAGCAGGATCTGGGACGAGAGCCGGACGCTGAGGAGATCGCTGAAAAGCTCGATATTGACGTGGAGTCCGTGCGCCGGGCGATGCGAATCTCCCGTCATCCCGTAAGCCTGGAGCGGCCCGTGGGGGACGACGAGAACAGTCAACTCGGTGATTTTATCGAAGACGAGAAATCACCGAGTCCGATGGACGAGACGGAGGAACAGCACCTCAAGGATGAGACTCTCAGGCTCCTTGCGACGTTGACTCCGCGCGAAGAGAAGATCCTTCGGATGCGGTTCGGCATCGGAGAAAAGAGCGATCACACCCTCGAAGAGGTGGGCAAGGACTTCAACCTCACCCGAGAGCGCATCCGCCAGATCGAGGCCAAAGCCCTCGAGAAGTTGCGCGTCCCAACGCGCAGCGAGGCCCTGCGGCTGTTTCACGAGGAAGGAAAGGGGTAAGGCAGGTAGTAGGGGATCGGTTTCGGTGACGGGTATTCGATGCCCGGTGCCGGCGGTCGGATCATTTCTATAAGTAAGAACCAACCAATAATTTGACGGGGGGCCATAGTCCGGCACAATCGGCGGTGAGAATAGGAGCGCTTCCACGGACGGGAGCGTCACCGCGAAGTGCCACGGAGGGCGCCCATGGATAGTCATATACGCCGAAAACCAGCAGGGACGAACGAACAGCCGCCGGCGACGTTGAGCTACGGAGACGAGTTCGGTCCCTATATTATCACCGGTTTTGCCGGGTGTGGTGCGACGAGCTACGTCTACCGTGCCCGACGTCGCGATCGATTCGAGCCGGTGGCCATCAAAGTGCTCCATCCCCATCTTGTGGCCGATCCGACACGACGCCTGACGTTTTACCGCGAGGCGCGGATCATGATGCGCATGGACCATCCCAACGTGGTGCGCTTTGAGGAGATCATCGAGGACGGCGATACCCTGGCGTTCGTCATGGAGTATATCGAGGGGTTTACTCTCAAGGAGTGGCTGTGCGAGCGAGCACACCAGCTCGACGAGGTGTCGCTGGCCTGTGTCTTCGTTGACCTGCTGCGGGGAGTGGCGGCGGCCCATGGGGAGGGCATCATCCACCGCGACATGAAGCCGGGCAACGTGCTGATCACCGAGGAGCGAGGACGGTCTGTGGCCAAGATCATCGACTTCGGGGTGGCTCGATTCGTCGACGAGGAGCCTACGGAGCGCGAGAAATCGAAGATCATCGGCACGGCGGCCTATGTCTCTCCCGAGGAGGTGGGAGCGCCGGAGCGAGTCTGTCAGGCCAGCGATATCTACAGCATCGGGGTGATGCTGTACGAGGCAGCCTGTGGCCGCAGGCCCTTCGACGGCCTGGAAGTGCGTGATCTATTAAAAGCCCATGTACGTCGCGCGCCTCGGCGGCCCCGACAGTTCAATCCCGAATTGTCAGCCAGCCTGGAAGAGGTCATCTTGCAGTCGCTGAGCAAGCATCCCGACAAGCGGTTTTCGTCGGCTCCGGAACTGATCGGGGCCCTGGAGTCGGCATTATATCGGCGCGAAGAGGAGTCGAGAGGTGTGGAGATGTCCGATGATGTGGTCGAGAGCTGGGAGACCCTGGAGACCACGCACTGGCAACGTCCGAAGAGGGAAAAACCCGAGGAGCATTCGAAGGGATCGGTAGGGCGATTCTTCAAAAGATGCCTGCAGGCTGCCTTCGTACTTGTTACCACTACGGGAGCCGAATCGGACGACGAACGCCACTTTCTGAACCGATCTCCCGATACGAACTTGCCATTTCGATAGGGGCCACTCACAGCCCCAGAAGCAAATTTTCCAGCAATAGCGGGGGATTCGGGTCCATCTTGACACAATCTGTGATAAACGTATGGTGTGCAGGTAAGATTCCAGTCAAGCTCGGGCTGGCTGCCGAAAAGGGACGCTGGTCGGGTTTGCGGTCATGCGGTTTAACCGAGACTCGCCGTGCCCGAAAGAGGTGGCTGGAACGAATCGAAAACCGGGCCGGTGCCGCCAGAGCAACACCAGGCGTCACCCCCGGACTTGCTGGCACTCCAGACGGGAGCGCTGTAAGTTAACGGAAACAGAAAATTGTTCGTTGAGGAGAGATTCTGATGAGAGACGAAAATTGTACCAATGGTCTCCACCGCCTGCTGATCATGGTGGTGGTGGCCCTGATGATGGCCTTTGTCGCTGCCTGTGGTGATGACGACGCCGCCTGTGCAGATGGCGAAATTGAGATCGAAGGCGAGGGATGCCTTCAGACCTGCGACAGCGACGCCGATTGTAGCGGCAACGCTACCTGTGAAGCGACCAGTGGTGGCGACCAGGTCTGCGTGCCTGGCGACTCGCCCGATCCGGAGTGTACGGACGACACTGACTGCGGTGACGGAGAGATCTGTGACGGCGGAGAGTGCGTCGACGATTCGGACGGTCCGGAGTGTACGGACGACACCGACTGCGGAACCGATGAGATCTGTGACGACGGAGAGTGCGTCGACGATTCGGGCGAACCGGAGTGTACGGACAATAGCGAATGTGCTTCGGGCTTCGAGTGTGTAAACGAAGAATGTGTGCCGGAATCGACGGAGCCGGAGTGTACCGAGGACAACGATTGCGCCTCGGGCCTTATCTGCGACACCGCCAATGAGGTGTGCGTCGAGTGTCTCGACGACTCCGATTGTGGAGAGGGCGAGTCCTGTTCCAACAATCAGTGCGAAGCCGATCTCGGTTTTACCACGGAAGAGCTCTGCGCGGCCTTCTGTGACGCCGTGATGGTCTGTCCCAACACCGAGGCCTGCAGCGTTCCCGGCCTTGAGGACTATAACGAGGAAGAAGCGGGCATGCTTCGCGACATCTGCATCCACGGAGACTTTCAGCGTGGTATCGATAGCTGTGTGTTGGATTACGACTCCGATCCCGAGTTCCGGGAAACCGTGGATTTCTTTGCCGTCACCGACTTCGACGATCCCGAAGGACCGCCGAGAACGGACGCAGTCAACACCTGTGAAGACTTTGATTGGTTGCACTGTGGCGGCTGGGGACTGGCTCCGTACTGCAACTATTGTGACGCGCCGGAAAATATCGGTGGTTCCTGTGATGCAGATGACGACTGTCCGTCGGGAAGTCTGGATTCGGGAATCTGTATAGATACGGCAAATATGGGATTGTCGCCCTGTGAACCGGGCGAGGGAGACTGCAGCGGGGATGATGAGTGCCTGGAGGTCTTCGACCCGGATACGGGAGATTCCTTCCACGTATGTGGTGAGTCGTGCACTCCCCCCGGCGAAGACGGGGTATGTAGCGAAGAAGACTACTTCTGCTTCACCCGTGGAGATGCCAGCGATACCGATGCCGGTATTTGTGCTCACGAGTCACTTGGCGACGACAGCATCGTAGACGGAATGTGTGTTGCTCTCGTGTGTTGGATTCCCGATGGTGCTGAAGCCGGCGACGTTAATATCGACGGACATTCCTGTGGAGCCGACGGTGCTTGTGTGGCTGCTCCCGTCTATCAGGATGGAAGCCTCGGTGGACTGTGCATGCAGGCCTGCGATAGCAACTCCGAATGTGAAACTGGCCGAGCCTGTCAGGTATCGGGAGCTCTCTACGAATCTTCTGGAGCATCGGAACTCGATGACGACGATGTGCCGAGCCCGGTTGGAATGGCCCGAGTGTGTGACGCTCCTTGTGAGGAAGACGCTCACTGCGGTGAAGGCGACTTCCACTGTAACGCCGACGGGATCTGCGAACAGCCGACTGCTGATGTCGATTGTGAGGCCCTCGGTGGAACCCCACACGACGTCGATGGCACCGAGTACTGCGGTCTGGACTGACGCATAGCTCGGTCTAGTACCGACTAGAGACGAGGACCCGGAGGTGACGATTGTCGCCTCCGGGTTTTTTTGTGTGTGGATCGAGAGAGACACTGTCGATGGGCGAGAGCCGATCGTCGACGAAGATCGAATCGGGGAAAATCGGGGATTTCAAATCCAGATCAGCGGGGAAGTCCGGGTTCGACCGGGTGACGTAAGTGATTGACAGGAGGGAAAAAATTCACGGCCCTGGTGTGCCGTGATGGGGGAAGAACGACGAAAGGGGGAGTGAAGGGTACGCAAAAGGAAGGGGCGGAACGTCGATAACAACAGTGGGGGGGGAGACTATGGACTGTTGGAGGACGTGCGCAGGAGAGAGGAATGGACGAAGGACAGGGTGGGCGGATGCGCCTGGTGCTGAATCGATACAGCGACATCATCCTCGCAGCGCTGGTGATCGGAATCATCGGGATGATGATCGTGCCGCTGCCGACGATGATGTTGGATATTTTGCTGACGCTCAACATCACGCTTGCGGTGACGCTGCTGATGGTGAGCCTATATATCCCGAACGCGCTGAAGATCGCCGCCTTTCCGTCGATCCTGTTGATCACGACGTTGTTTCGGCTGGCCCTGAATATTTCGTCGACACGGCTGATCTTGTTGCAGGCCGATGCCGGTGAGGTGATCGACTCCTTCGGTAATTTCGTGGTGCAGGGAAATTACGTGGTCGGTGCAGTGATCTTTTTGATTCTGACGCTGATTCAATTTCTTGTGATCGCGAAGGGATCGGAGCGAGTTTCCGAGGTGGCAGCGCGTTTTACTCTGGACGCACTTCCCGGAAAACAGATGTCCATCGACGCCGACCTTCGGGCCGGGGCCTTCGATCTCGACGAGGCGCGAAAGAAGCGTGCCAAAGTACAGAAGGAGAGTCAGCTTTACGGGGCGATGGACGGAGCGATGAAATTCGTCAAGGGCGACGCCATCGCCGGCATCATCATCACCTCCATCAATATCGTGGCCGGGATTATCATCGGCGTGGTGCAGATTGGGATGAGCGCCGGCGAGGCGGCCCAGACCTACACGCTGTTGACGATTGGAGACGGCCTGGTCAGCCAGATCCCGGCGTTGTTGATCGCCACCACGGCGGGGATCATCGTCACCCGCGTTGCCTCGGAGAAGGACGGCGCACACCTGGGGGCCGACATCTTCTCGCAGATTCTGGCACAACCGAAGGCGCTGGCGATCGCGGCGGGTCTGTTGGCCGTGTTGGCGATTGTACCGGGGCTTCCCTTTGTGCCGTTTATGTTGTTGTCGGCCCTGGTGGGTACGGTGGCGTTCGGAATCATGAAGGGGCGCCAGGGAGGCCTCGGCGACCTTGCCGCAGAGGAAGAGGAGGCCGTCGAGGAGATCGAACGCGAAGCCGAAGAAGGAGCCCGGCAGGCGAAGGCGATGATCCCGGCGGTGACGCCGCTGACTCTGGAGCTCGGTGAGGGCCTGAGCGCGGCCATCGATGGGGAGCGGGCGCAGTGGCTTCGTGAGACCATTCCGTCGATGCGCGAGGGGATTTTCTTCGAATTGGGGGTCAAGATTCCGGGGGTCCGGGTTCGCAGCAATAGCAGGGGATGTAAGAGCGACGAATTGCTGGTCCAGCTCGACGAGGTGCCCGTACGACGCGCCCCTGTTCCGCTGGGACATGTTCTGGTCAACGATAGTCCACGTGCACTGGAGGTCTTCGACGTCGAGGCAGATGCGGCGACGCATCCCGTGTCGGGGGCGGAGGCGGCGTGGGTGCCCTACGCGTCGCGACAGATCGTCGAGGAGGCGGGATACGCCACATGGGACGAGGCGGAGTATATCGTCCTCACCATGACGGCGGCGATCAAAGAAAATGCCCACGAATTCGTCACCTTGCAGTCCGTGCGTGGGATGCTCGACCAGTTGGAGGGGCCCTATCCGGCTGCGGTGCAGGAGGTGACGCCGAAGTTATTGGGTTTGCAGGAGGTGACGGAGATCTTGCGACGCCTGGCCGAGGAGCAAGTCTCGCTTCGAAACCTGCCCGGAATCCTCGAGATTCTGGCCGATCGGGGACGCACGGAGAAGAACCCCGTCAAGCTGACCGAACAGGTTCGCTCGGGGCTCAAGAAATATATCACACACAAATTCTCGGGTACTGACGGCAGCGTTCTCGTGTATTTGATGGAGCGAGAGATCGAGGAGACGATCAAAAGTGCGGTCAAGCTCACGGAGACCGGGAGCTTCCTGACTCTGTCGCCGGACGTAACCCGCGAGATATTGAGCGCCGTACGTCGGGAGATCGAAGGGGATCTGGACAACGGCCGCATGCCGATCTTGCTCACCGATCAGGGGGTGCGTCGTTATCTGAAGAGGCTTGTGGCAGTGGAATTTCCAAAGGTAACGGTATTGGCCTACCAGGAGTTGGATCCGGCGCTGACGATCCAGCCCCTGGGGAGAATTTCGATTCGGCGATGAAGAAGTGGCTGGGATGGACGGCGAATGCACATCCAAAGGCTTATGGTGCCTCTGAATGCTGATTCACAGAGCCCGCCTGTGGGGCGAGGGGGGTGAGTCCATCGTCGTTTTGGAGGGTTTGCTCGACGGCACCGCGAATGGTGTTGGCGATGGTCTCAGCGTCGACCTGTCCCGTATGGGTCTCGAAGAGCATCTGGTTGAACCACATGGTCTCTCCGGTGACGGGATCGACGAGCTTGGCGCGAAAGTGGCTGGTAACGCAGGGACGAGGGATGCCCTGCGGGGCGGAGTCGGTGATGGAGACAATGGAGAGCCGGACATGGTCATCGGCCTTCTCCCGACACTGTCCCTCGCTATGATAGACGATCTCGCCGAAGAGCAGGGACTCAGCCGGAAAAGCTCCTTTTTGGGCAAGCTTGCGCAGGGTGTGGATTTCGATGGACTGGCGCTGTCGTTCGGTTACGGGTTCGAAGTACCTGTGGAGACCGGTGCGAAGATAGATGCCCTCTTCGAAATCATTCCAATAGCCGAGCTGTGTGAGATGCTGACTTAGAGCGTGGGAGTCGACGACTTGAAATCCCTGACGGCGCAGCGACTGAGTGGCTGCCTGTTCGTAGATCTCCTCCAGTTCGCGAAGGCGCGAGGAGGGAAGACCAAAGCTGGCACTGGAATAGAAGGTGACGACCGCTACGGAGGTGACCCGGTTTTCGGCAAAGCGGTCTCGGACCCCCGTATCAGGAGCGCTGGCACATGCGGTGAGAAGGATTGCCACCAAGAAGGCCACACTGCAGGTGTGAAGGAGCGGCGGGGAGAGAATCTGTGTTCGCATACAGTGAGCCACGTCATTCCCGGGGAGCGAGAGGAGCCGGTGAGCGAATCCGGCCAGACATACAGAGAAGTTATCGTCAGTACGGGAAAAATTGAACACCGCAGTGGGGATGAACAGTGAAGCTGGGTGATCCTGTGGTGAGTGGCTGGATTTATGAATGAGATTGATGTCAACGTGTTGCGCGGGGCGCGATTCCCTGTTAACCATTGTGAGCGGTTTTTTGCCAGATCCGAAAACCAAGGAAATGTCGATGCCGATCAAGTGTGGCAACTGTGAGCGCGAGAACGAAGAAGAGTTCAAGTTCTGTCTGGGATGTGGTTCGGCACTCAACGCCGAACCGCCACCGCAACAGAGTGCGCAGCCGGACAAGGTCAGTTGTCCGAGTTGTGCAATGGAGATCCCCGTGGGTTTCAAGTTCTGTGGTGCCTGCGGAACGTCGCTCGCCGATGTCCAGCCCGGAGCGGGTGGAAGTGCGGCGCCGGCAGCATCGTCGAGTCCTCAGCCTCAGGCCCAACCTCAAAGCAGCGCCGGGGGTGGGCAGAAGATCGGGGAGTTAACGGTCATTCGGCCCGACGGCTCGGAGGGAGCGCGTATTCCCTTGACCAGTAGTGGTGTGGTGCTGGGTCGAAAGAGTGAATACGAAGTACTGGCCAACGATCCATTTTTGGCGCCCAGTCATGCCGAGATTCGCCACGAGGCGGGTCGCACGAAGTTGCGAAACCTGGACAGCGTCAACGGTGTCTTCTGGCGCCTACGTGATGACGTGGAGTTGCAGGACGGCGATCTGATCCGCATCGGGCAGGAGATCTTGCGCTTCGAGCATTTTGCAAACGTGAAGCCTCTGAACGACGGGGTCAATTCGGACGCCGAGCCCCAGGGAAGTCCCGATCCGGGCGTGTGGGGACGACTGGCGCTGATCGGTGGTCCCGATCTTGAGACAAGGGCTTTTGCACTGTCCGGAAGTGAGGTGACGATCGGTCGAGAATTGGGCAATATACTGTTCAATGACGACGGATTCGTCTCCGGTAAGCACGCCAAGGTCTACCGCGACAATGGCCGGGTTTATTTGCGTGATCTGGGAAGTAGCAATGGAAGCTATATTCGAATCCGCCAAGAGCGACAGCTCACCGACGGTGATCTGGTGTTGATGGGACAGCAGTTGTTGCGGGTTTCGATGTAAGTCAGCGCAGGTTGTGTTCGTCGAAGAATTGGTCCATGGCGGCCGTGACGAGGTCGGGCAACTCCAGCGGAGCGACGTGGGTGCCGCCTGGGACGACGACGAGGCGGCTTTCGGGGATCATCTCCGCCATCTCGGAAGAACGAAAGAGGGGAGTGAAGGTGTCGTTCTCACCGGCGACGATAAGGGTGGGAGCGTCGATATCACGGAGGTGGTCTTCGGTGGAGTGGTTCGATAGCACCGAGAGTAGGGCCAAAAAGAAGTCCAGATCCATCTCGGCAGCGTGTTCGAGATAGGGAAGAAAATCGCGTTGCCGAAGAAGTCGTCCGTTGACCTCGGCGGCCTGCACGGCGAATTGGTACCAGAACTGGCGTGGGAGCAAGGCCTTCCAGACGGACTGAACGGTCTCGGGCGCGGCGTGGAGCAGCCCTTTTAGATAGGGAAGGGCGCGGCGCAGCAGATCGCTGCCGTGGAAGGTGTCCAGGGGACGTTTGTAGCTACCGCAGATGGGGATGAGGGCGCGCACCCGATGGGCCCGATAGCCGGCGAAGGCGAGGATGACTTGAACGCCCATGGAGTGGCCGGCGAGGATGGGGGCGTCGATGTCGAGGACGTCGAGGAGACGATCGAGATCGGAGCAGAACTGCTCCATGGTGACGTCTTCCGGGTCGTCGGGGGTGTCACTGGCGCCGTGGCCGCGATAATGCCAGCGCACGATGGTAAAGTGGTCGACGAAGTGATCGATGACATATGGCCAGATAAAACCATCGCAGGCCAGGCCGTCACAGAGGACGAGGGGGGGACCGTCGCCGACAGTGCCGTACCAAAGAGAGGTTCCGTCATCGGCGGTGAAGTAGTCGGTGCGATCCAAGGTCGATGACTCCGGCTAATGAGCGTTCATCCGGAAATGCCGCAACGTCAACGAAGCATCGCTTTATCGCGACGCTCCCGGTGCTGAGACCTGTCGGGAAAAGAGATCTACTGTTCGGCGAGGAGGATCCGTTCAATGAGCTCGTCCTTTGTGCCGCTGACCCGCAGATCGAGATCGCGCAATTTGTCGCGAAGCTCCTTGACGGTGTAGTCGCGCCGATATTGCTCGACGATGTCCTCGCTCAGCTCCGGTTCGGCGGCGGGCTCCTGTGCCGCAGCAGTGTCGCCCTCCGCTTCGGAGGCCTCGTCGGACTCCGAGGAGTTTCCACCAGAATCGGAGGCCTCTTCGACGACCGTGGTGGTCGTGGAGGTAGCCGACGGTTCGGTGGCGCGCGCCGTCGATGCAGCGCTGCGGGGCGGAGGTGCCTGAGCGGTGCGACGTGTCGGGGCGGTAGCTCGGGTCGGGGAGGTCGTGGCCGTGGTCCGTCGGAGTCCCGTCGTAGAGCCGGCGTCGCGAGCGGCCGAGGCCGCCGCAGCGTCGGCACCGATGGTGAGCTCGCCGCGCAGTTGGGCGCCATCGGCCATTTCGACGATGGGAGCTCGAATATCAGCTACGATACGAGCTGTGGAAGCGAGGACGACGCGCTCTTCGGCAGAGATCGTTCCCTGAAAGCGCCCCTCGATGACGACCTGACGAGCTTCGACGTCGCCGTCGATTCGCCCGTCGACGCTGACTGTGAGCGTAGCCTGAATTTCAACGGTGCCGTCGACGTGCCCCTGAACGATGAGGTCGTCATCGCCGTGGATTCGACCGGAGACGAAAGTGTCGCGGGCAATGATGGTGGGATCTGCCATGGTTTATTCCACGTCCATATCGATGTGACCTTTGAATCCGGCACCGTCTGCGATGAGGATGCGCGGTGCTTTAATATCGCCGATCATACGTCCTTCGGTGGTAATTTCGACGCGCTCGCCGGCGACGATATTGCCGGTGACCTGGCCGCTGACGGCGACGTCCGGGGTTTCTACGTCGGCCTCGACGACGCCCTGCTCGGCGACGGTCAACGCAGCCTCGGTGGCGATGCGGCCTTTGACGGTACCCTCGACGACGACCGGGTCCGTGCCCGTGATTTCGCCGTCGATTGTGATGTTGGGTCCAATGATGGTGTCGGCCATGGGAGTACTCCTTTAGGGGATGAATTCACACAAGGGGGATGACATCGATTCCCAAACCAGAAGAGGATCACTCTCCTTCGAGTTGGACGTCCATATCGATATTGCCCTGAAAGCGGGCGCCTTCCTCAATAATGATACGTGGAGCTCTGAGATTGCCGGTGACGACGGAGCCGTCCACAAGCTCGATGGCCTGGCGTGCGACGACTTCGCCGTTGAGCTCGCCGCGAATGACGGCGGACTCGACGTCTACGTCGGCCACCACAGATCCGCCTTCTTCGACGGCCAGGGAGTTCTGAAGGGCGATCGTGCCCTCCACGTTACCGAAGACGATGAGCTCGTCATCGCCCGAGATGCGCCCGTTCACTTTGATGCCGGGGCCGATGGTACAGGAGGATTGGGCCATGGGAAATACCTCGGAACTGACAGAAATACAACAAACGACAACTAAGATTCCCCGGATAAAAAGACATGATTTCCAGGGGGTTAGGGTGTGGCTGGGGCCGGGCTGTTGGGTCGTGCAAGCGTCTTTAGCCTGGCCCCACCTGCGACGCTCTATAGCACCGATGCAACGGGACCATCAAGATTGAGAAGGAGGAAATCCGTCAACGGCTGTGGAGAAGGACAAAAAAGCGTCAATGTCCGCTTGCGCTATGGGAGGGTTGGAGTATTATGGCCCGCGAATGTGATGCAATCCAAAGTCGGGCACCATAGGGTGCTAGAAGCGATTCCCGTAGTGGTGAGGCGCAATATGAGGTGGAAGAACAGGCAATTGAGGGCAGTAGGGTATGTGGCGTTGGCGGCAGTGGTCGGGTTTTCGATCACCGCTTGTGATCCCGAGATCGAACAGCGCGACGCGCCGGGAGAGCCCTTCGACGTAGTCTTTGACCCAGCGGCGGGAGTCATTCCCCTTCCGAATACGTTGGCGCTGGATGCGGACGGGACGTTTCCGGAGGCCGGTACCTGCGAGGCCGGAATGAATACGGCGCAGGGATATTTCGATGACTATCTCGCTCAACTCAGCGGATGGCCGGCGGCAGCGCCGATTACGGTCCACCTGTCGTCTGAGCCGGATCTGGATACCATCGGAGACGATGATATCCAGCTTTGGCGCAGTGCGGGCGATGGCTGGGAGCGCGTATCGGATGTCACGGTGGAGTATAGTGACGAGCAGGTCGATCCCTGCACCGGTGAGACAGCACCAGCACATATGCTGGAGATCGTACCCGGCGAGGGAGTGATTACGACTCATTCAGAATATTTCGCCTTCGTCAGCGGGGAGATTCAGGGTGAAAACGGTTCGTCCCTGATGGCCTCGGAGCCGATGTATCTGGCCTTGCAGCCCATTGAGCTATTGAACGAGGACGGAAGCTCAGCCATCGATATGCTCGATGACGAGTCAGCTCAGGGGTTGCAGATGATTCGCAACACCATTGCCCCGGCGTTGGAGGTGATCGAAAGCGAGACCGGTTTTGAACCGGCGCGGTTGGCTGCCGTCTGGCACTGGCATACCTGGGATGACACCTTTGCCGTCTTCGA
>SLPW01000475.1 GCA_007131755.1 Myxococcales bacterium
GCCAGGCCGTCGCCGAGCTGTCCAAACAAGTTCCCTCCCCAGGACCAGCCGGAGCCGTCGGTTCGCAGGCCATGGGCGTGATGGGCTCCCATGAAGACGCCGCTCCAATCGGTGTCGTCCACCACCTGCTGGGGCTCGTCTCGATCCACTCGGTCCCCGAGGCCGAGTTGACCGTTGCGGTTTCGGCCCCAGCACCACATCGCACCGTCGTGTTGTATCGCACAGCTCCGGTTCGAGTCTGCGGCTACCGAACGCCAATAATCTCCCTCTGCGATCAGCCTCGGCTCCTGGGAAGACGTCATCTCTCCATGTCCCACGATTCCCAGACTTCCTTCTCTTCTCCAACACCACATCGAATGGTCTTTTCTTATGTCGCAGGAGTGATGATCGGCGGTAGATATGCGAATCCAGTGATCATCATCTCCGCTATCGAAATTAGGGACGACTTTTTTCCGCGAAAGAGTGGACTCACCCGCCGCCCCCTCCGCCTCGCAAACAACACTCGGCACCTCCCCGAACCGGGGAGGCGACCTCCGAACTTCGAGCCACGCATCAACCCTTCGACGCAAACCCCGATGGTCATCGAAGCCCCGAAGGTCCTCTCCCCCGTGGGGCTGACAATTGCGGATAAGTTTTTGGAATAACCAGTACGATTGATGCATGCCCCTGAATTCTTAGGCCGAAATCGGGCTCGACCTCGGAATCGGGCTCGACCTCGGAATCGGGCTCGACCTCGAAATCGGGCTCGACCTCGGAATCGGGCTCGACCTCGGAATCGGGCTCGACCTCGGAATCGGGCTCGACCTCGAAATCGGGCTCGACCTCGAAATCGGGCTCGACCTCGGAATCGACCTCGACCTCGACCTCGACCTCGACCTCGACCTCGACCTCGAGAACGAGAACGAGAACGAGAACGAGAACGAGAACGAGACCGAGACCGAGAACGAGCCCGGCTTTACATAGATTTATTCCCGTGACTTAAACGCAATTCAGAGACCCGTGGGGGAGACACCGAGCGCAGCGAGGAGAGGGGGCACCGCATCACCCACCCAACGTCATCGAAGCCACGAAGGTCATCTGCGCACCGTCGGATCTTGATCCACCGGTTCTCATAACAACTCAATCATCGCCACAACGCCTACGACGCTTCCCAGGCTCACCAGCCCACCCAGTGCGAAGGAGCCTATTCGACTACCGCTCCCGCTCAACGGCTCTCCCTGGACCTGCATGGCCGTGAGTGGACCGTTCAGAAAGGCTTCGAACTCTTCCTTTTCACCGCTGCTCCACAGGTGAAGATCGGAGATTTGGATCAAAATCGGTTGGCGGTACGGAGCGTAGATTCGAAGTTGATCCGATGGCATCAACACCAGGCTTCGGCAATTCAAATCACCCACGGGTTCGCGCACAGAAGAATCCAGCTTGCCAAGTTCTCGCAGTGAAATATCTGGACCGGGAATGCAATCAACGTGGATGTGCTGGACGTTTCGTTCCTTGTCTCGGATGACGTTCCACTCGCCGGAAGTCTCAATCAGATCGTCAAAAAGACCGGGATCGACGTTATGCCAGGTTTTCTGAGATGCCGTACAGGCCACCGAACTGATCGCCAGAACGACCAGACCCAGGAGGACGAAAAATCTACGCATGCAAACCTCGGGAATTGTCACAACATTGGTGTGATCGGAATCTGCAAGAGAATGAGGAATCCCAGCAGGGGAACAGCGACGAACCCGGCGACAAACCATCCCTTCTTCAGATCCAATCGTGAGTTTCGGCCCTTGATCATCGTCGACGTCTGCAGAGCAAATAGATCGACCTCCGAAACCTGGCCAATCGGCTCCCCGTCGAGATCGTAAATGACCCCGCCGTCGATGGCGAATTCGAAAACCGACAACTCCAGGGGCCGCCAGTTTTGGCGCCACAATTCAATGGGCATCCCCCGCGCAATCTCGATCTCGTCGCAGACTGCTTCGCCCTCCCCGTCTTCGGGCGTCTCACAATCGACGCGTAGCCGAACGGATGGCGGCTCGTCGCGATCTGAAACGGCATCGACACTGAGCTGAGTCGCGTCGTCGTAGCTCAGGACGTAATAGTCGGACTCCGTCTGCGTAGCACAGGCACAGATGGCCAACGAAATAAAGGCGACGACGAGAGGTATCGCCCAGCGATATCGATTCATGAGCAATCTCCACTGAGTCCGGCGGTTCGAGAGCTCATCCGTCCATTGATTCATGGACGGGTGCATTCCTCTCGATATGGTCTGAAATCAGCGCCGTTCACACCACCCCATCCCCCCTCAATCCAGCCAACTCCTCGTCGTCGACGCCCAGCTGCCCGAACACCCGGGCGTTGTCCGCTCCTTGCTCCGGGGCCGGCTCGTGCGCTCGCTCCTCCGGAGTCAGCGGCGTTCGCACCTGGGTGATCCCGTTGAGCTCGAAGAAGACCTGTCGCGCCCGATGCAGCTCACTCTCCAGTACCTCATGCATCTCGAGCACGGGCTCCACGCATACGTCGACGTCCTCCAGTAGCTCCGTCCAGTACTCCAGCGGCTTCGCCGCCAGCATCTCCCCAAGCTCGGAGGCGATCTCTCGCCCCTCTTGACCGCGTGTCATCCCCCGCCCCTTCAGTCCTTCTGCGCCGATGGTCTCTACGAAGAGATCCCAGAATTTCGGCTCCAGGGCTCCCACAGCCAGATAGCGACCGTCCGACGTGGGATAGACGCGGTAGCAGGGAAGTCCGCCGCTGAGCATCCCCGCGCCCCGCTCGTCCACGTCGCCCGCGCTGTGGCGCGCGACGGCCGGCGCCAGAAAAGAAAGTGCTCCCTCGGTCATGGAGATATCGAGATAAGCGCCCTCTCCGGTGCGCTCTCTTCGAAACAGCGCCGACGTCACACCCAGCGCAGCGTATAGCGCTCCCCCGCCGATATCCGCCAATTGAAACCCGGGGATATGCGGCGGATCTCCACGACGCCCGTTTCTGTCGAGCACCCCTGCCAGCGCAAGATAGTTTGCGTCATGGCCGGCCTCATCTTTCTTCGGCCCCGACTGGCCGTATCCGGAGATGGAGCAGATCACCAGCGACGGGTACGCCTGGCGCAACTCCTCGATTCCAAATCCCAGCCGCGCCATCACTCCGGGGCGAAAGCTCTCTATGAGTACATCCGCCGACTCCAGGAGCCTGCGCAGCAGATCGCAGCCCCGCTCGTCCTTCAGGTTCAACGTCACGCCCCGCTTGTTGCGATTCAGGGCATGAAAGAAGGCGCTGCTCATCCCCACCATGGGCGGATAGTAGCGGGCATAGTCGCCCCCCATCGGATCTTCGACTTTGATGACCTCCGCCCCCATATCGGCCATCAGAAGCGTCGCAAAAGGCCCCGGCAACAGCCGCGTCAGGTCTACGACTCGCACTCCCTCCAGAAATCTTTCATTTGCACCCATTTTTCCTCCACCAAGTCGTAAATCCCTTCTCGTTCAGCCTACAAAATGAAGCGAGGCGTCCCGCAACCCCGGGACGCCTCGCTTCATTTTTATCTCTCTCGACGGCGATCAACCAATGAAGCTCTGCAGCTTCATGGCCAGCCCCATATTGCCCTCGATGCTGATCTTGTTCATCATGAACGCCTGAGCGGGATTGAGATTGCCGAACCACATATCGACGAAATCACTGTCGGTCATGGTGACGATGCACTCCGCATCCTCGTGCTCCCCTTCCGTGACGAAATCCTCGTCCTTCTTGAAGTTGAGCGTCCAGGTCCCGCCGTCGTCTCCGGTGAGATTGAAGACGTAGATGGCGTTGGTGGCCTTGGCGTCGTCCGGATTGTCTTTGAGCTTCTTGGGAAGCGTCTCTTCGAATATCTCTCGTGCGGTCGTATCAGACATGTACACTCCTCATTTGTTCGCGATAAAAGGTCCCACTCGGCCCCCACTTCGCGGAGTTGAGTGGACACTCAACAACACCTGACGCAGCCTAGCTAGCATGGGCGCGCGGCTTGCGCAAGCCACACACTTCCTCCGGGCCAACCGTGGTACTTGCGACGGGTCTGAAGCAGAGTCTATAACCCGCAGGCTCGAGGGCAACCACCTCGTGGATTTCTCATCCCCTTTTTTCGCTCGGTGTGCCGACAATCATGAATTCCCCCTCTCCCATTTTGGTGGCCTATAAAAAGAGCCGCTATCAACGATTGGTCGACGAAGAGCAAGACCCGGCGATCGTCGACCTCATCGACCGCGATCACATCAGCGTGCAAGATCTGGAGAATTCTCACCGCTCCCATCGACGCAGCCTCGAAGAGATCGTCGACCATCTCGACGCCCAGGGAGCTCACTACGATCTGTGCTACCGCGGCGACATCGATGAAGTCGAGGGCTACGGACTCGTCATCGCCGTCGGTGGCGACGGCACCGTCCTCGATCTATCGCACCGCGTCGACGATACCCCCATCCTGTCCATCAACTCCGATCCCGACTCCAGCGTCGGTTATTTCTCCGCCGGAACGGCATACGACTTCCCCCGCCTCTACGAACAGATCGTCGACGACGACGCCGATCCCGTCCGACTGAGGCGATTCCATATCCGCATCGACGATAAACGCCTTGGCCCGCCGATCCTCAACGACGTTCTCGTCAGCCACCCCAACCCGGCCGCCGTCACCACCTATTTTCTCAAGATCGGCGCCCACCCGGCAGAGGCACAAAAGTCCAGCGGCATCTGGATCTCCACCGCCGCCGGATCCACCGCCGCCATTCGCTCCGCTGGAGGGCTCGTCCTTCCCCTGGACAGCGACAACCTCCAATACCTGGTGCGAGAACCCTTTCCTCCCCGCGAGGGAGGCTATCGATTTCTAAAAGGAATCCACCCCTCCCGCGAACCCCTGGAAGTCATAAGCGGGATGCGCAAAGGGGCGGTTTTCGTCGACGGCCCTCACCTCTCCTTTGAATTTCCCATCGGCTCCACCCTCAGCATCGACGCCGATGCCCCGGATCTGTCGGTCTTCGGACTTCAGAAGGAGAGACGAACGGGGTAAAATTTCTTGTCCTTCCTCCTCGATCTGCTACCGTCGTTGGTCCACGGCGGGCACTAGATGTGCTCGGCTTGTAAGTGTGACCATCACGAAACACCGACGAGTGCAGAGACACCATGAATCGACGACGCAATCCAGACCGATCGGCGCGACTCAGCCCGGGTCGCATGCTGGCTGCCACGGCGCTTATCGCCGTCGTCTTCAGCGTCGGACTGATCGTAGGTCAACATCTGCTCTTCGAGGACAGCCTCCCACCGATGGTCTCGACCTCCGGTGAAGCTTCGGCGGCAAACCTGCCTGCCACCACCGAGAACACTGCCTCTGACGACACGGGGGAACTCAACCTCTTTTCCTTCTATGACGTCCTGGCGACAACCGAGATCAACGACGACCACCGCACCGAATCACAGCGGGTCTTTCACACCGACCCCTCCGATGACGCCGATCCCCCCTCGGATACCGCCACCGACACTGTGGACCGCGCCTTTGGCATCGACGATGACCAGGCGCCGAATACCGACGACGGCTCCATCCCCGCCCGCTACACTCTCCAGATCGCCTCTCATCCCACCATGGAACAGGCCCGCACCGAGATGGATCGCCTCCGGGCCATCGAGCTCGATCCCCACGTGGTCGCAGCCAACGTCGCCGGCCATGGCAAATACTACCGGGTAAGGGTCGGCAAATTTCAAAACGAAGATCAGGCCCGCGCCTTTCAGGCTCGCATCGAAGCCGCCCACAGCCTGCGCACCATCATCACCCCCCTATAGCA
>SLPW01000565.1 GCA_007131755.1 Myxococcales bacterium
CGGGAGAGATGAGACCGACGAGGCCACCGAAGTTTTCCTGGGGTCCCGTGAGGAGACCGGTGGCATAGGTGTCGGCGATCGATCCGGCCATGAAGGCGCCGACGAGACCGCCGACGGCGCTATGTTCCACCTCGACGGCGGCCGTGGCGTAGGAATCGCTTATCTCTCCACCGAAGAGAGTACCTACCAGGCCTCCCGCGCCGGCATCGCCACTGGTGGCGCTGCCCGTGGCATAGGATCGCGTCACCACAGCTCCTTCTCCCATATATCCCACAAGCCCGCCCACCCCTCCCTGGACTGCGTAGACCTCGCTCGACGAGTGAGAATCCTCGATGGTCCCTCCCATCACAGCGTCCCCCAACCCACTGGCACCCACGAGACCTCCCACGGTCGTCGCCTCCCCAGAGACGTCACCCGACGACTCACACCTCTTGATAAGAGACGACTCGGTATGTACTCCCACCAATCCCCCTACGGAGTCCGACCCTTCACCGCCATATACCGTGGCGGAAGATGTGGAGTCCAATATCTCGGCCGCCCCCGATGTCCCCCCCACCAATCCACCGATCGCCCGCTCCGTTCCTTCCACCTCGCCATCGGAGTGAGAATCCTCGATGGTGCCACCATGTCCTCCGACAAGTCCCCCGACAGATAATTTTGCCGACACCGTGGCCGAAGATAGGGAACCGACTATCGATCCGTCCATATTGGTCCCCACCAGCCCACCGGCATGGCCTTCCTCGGCACTGATTTGTCCCGAGACCTGGCTATTATGAATCTCACCGCTATTGGCGCCCACGAGAGCACCCACAATATAACGCCCGCTGACGTCCACGTCCTCCAGGACGACGTCGCGTATTACTCCCCCATCACCGACGAAACGAAATAAGCCGATGATATCGTCCTGTCCGCCGCCCATGGTTAGACGGGAGATGCTCTTTCCCTCTCCAGAGAAGACACCGACGAAGGGCTCCTCGGCGTCTCCGATCATGTGGACGTCGCCGACACCCTCCATGTCGATATTTCTTGCCACGACGAAATGATCGCCGAGAAAGCTGGTGCCATTTCCGATCCCTGCCAATTGGTGTGGCGCACACAGCCGATAGGGCTCGTCCTCCGTCCCGTGTCCCCCGCCGAAGGGCGACGCGCTCTCATCACAATCCCACCGATAGAAGACGATTGTCTCTCCCACGAGTTCTACGGGATACGTAATCTCCAGAGTCTTTTCGCCCGTTTCGGTGGAGGTCATCGCACAATAGGCCACCCCCTCGGCGTTGGTCGGCGAACATTCCTCGTAGGAGTTGCCCTCCCCCGATGCCTCGAACTCAGGGACCACGCCCTCGACGGGATTTCCAAATTCATCGAAGAGCTCGATGATGATCTCCACTTCCGACTCCCCGTCGGCGACCCCTTCACCTCCCGAAATGGACGATTCTTCGGCGACCGGATCGGCGGCCACCACATCGAAGAGATCTGAATTTCTCGTAACTCCCTCCAGAGCACCGTGATCAGAAGAAGCCGTCAACACCAGCCCTGTAGCGGCGACGTCAATGACCAATTCGAATTGGGCCACACCGCGCTCATCCGTCGTCGCCACAGCCTCGGCAGAGCCGGTGGCGAATTCGTTCTGGTTGACCGTCGCCGTCAACTCCACCCCCTCTTCGGGCACCGGATAACCCCTTTCGCCGACCAGTTCGAAAGACGCCACAAAGGACTCCCCGGCCACCACCTCCTGCGGAGGTTCGGTGTGCACGACAATATCCGTCGCTTCCTCGTCGAAGAGACCCGTATCCTCCGTCGGTCCCACATCATCAGAGATATCTACGTCGTCGGAGACGCCTACATCGTCCTCGCCATTTACTTCCTCACTGCCACTACAGCCCGTCACGACGCCCGATCCCACGAAAACGAAAGATAGGGCGACGACGGCACTGCCGATTCGCCGGCGTCGCTTCCACATATCAGCACCCTCATTGCTTTAGACATACCACCTAATCATCGTATTGCGATAAAGATACTATACCGACGAGCCCGTTGCAACTCAACCCCAGTCCCCAGGTGTGATCGACTTCCGTCGGTGAGTTCCCTGGCCCGGTCCCTGGCCCTCGCCCAGGCCCGTTTTTTGCTGTTGTCTTTTCTGGCTCTCGCTCCTCCCTCCAAGGCGGACTTGTGCCAAAATCCATCTTCGCCGACGCGAAGCAACATCGGGCCAGGGCCCGGGACGGGGCCGGGGCCGGGGCCAGGGCGGGCTCGACCATCTTGAGGCCCACATCCGATCAAGGTGGACCTCCCCCCCAGTCCCGGGCGCCCAACCAGGCTGCCAACTCCTCCAGCGCCCGCTGGTCGGCCATGGTGAACGCCGCCGGCGCGTCGGAGTCGACGTCCAATACGGCCAGAAGTTCGCCCCCCGGCGTGTGCACGGGGACGACGATCTCGGAGCGGGTGGACGAGGAGCAGGCGATATGATCGTCGCGGGCGTGGACGTCGTCTACGAGCTGGGTCTGACCGCTTCGAGCGGCGGCGCCGCATACGCCGCGCGAAAAGGGAATGCGAAGACATCCGTGGGTGCCCTGGTAGGGCCCAATGGCGAGCATCCCAGGCTCCACGACGCGGTAAAACCCGGTCCAGTCGTAGTAGTCGAAGCTGTGATGAAGCTCACAGACCACGGTCGCCATGGCGCTTATCCAGTCGCCCTCACCCTCCAGAAGGCTCTCGATCCGGGCCCGGACATCTTCGTAGACCTCGAGGCGACTCGAGTCATCTATTTCCATGGTCAACGCATCGCTCATATCTCATCCCTCCTTGTCAGGGTCTTAGCGATCCTACAACATCACCGGGCCACAGCACATCGCCGAAGGCAAGGACTTGAACTCAGCGGGAGCAGAATGATGGAATACCGATTCATTGGTCACACGGGCGTAAGGGTCTCGCAAATATGCCTGGGGACGATGTCCTTCGGCGGACAGGCCGACGAGGCGATGTCCCGTAAGATCTTTGAGGCATCGCGGGAGGCAGGCGTCAACTTCTTCGACACGGCGAACGTGTACAACGGCGGCCGCTCCGAGGAGATCCTCGGCGAGTTGATACAGAGCTGTCGCGACGAAGTGGTGTTGGCGACGAAGGCCTATTTCCCGACCGGCTCCGGCCCCAATGCCCGGGGCAGCTCCCGGTACCATCTGGTGCGGGCCGTCGAGGACAGCCTGCGGCGACTGAAGACGGACCGAATCGATCTGCTCTACCTTCACCGCTTCGACGATTTTACGTGCCTGTCCGAGACACTTCGAGCACTGGACGATCTGGTCCGAAGCGGCAAGGTGCTCTACCTGGGAGCCAGTAACTTCGCCGCCTGGCAGGTGATGAAGGCCCTTGGCATCAGCCGCCACCGGGGTTGGGCCCCCTTCGTGGCGATTCAACCCATGTTCAACCTGGTCAAGCGCCAGGCCGAAGTGGAGCTCTTTCCCATGGCACGCGCCGAGGGACTGGGCATCTTTCCCTACAGCCCACTGGGAGCCGGGCTTCTGACGGGGAAATACGGGGTCGACAAGCGGCCCGAGTCGGGACGTCTCGTCGACAGCGATCAATACGCCTACCGCTACGGCGGCGACGCCATATTCGAGGTGGCCGACGCCTTCACGCAGGTGGCCGCTGACGTGGGCGTCCATCCCGTAAGCCTCGCCATCGCGTGGGTCGGGTCCATGGTCACAGCTCCCATCATCGGCGCTCGCAACGTCGACCAGCTCGGCCCGGCGCTTGGCAGCGTCGACGTCAAGATGGACACCGAACTTCGCGAGCGCATCTCCGGACTCTCGGCAGCTCCGCCGCCGGCGACAGACCGCAACGAAGAGGGTACGCAATTCGCCTATGGCGAACGTGTGTAGGCATTAGGGATAGTGAGCCGGACAACAACCGCTATCGTAGTTGTTCCATATCTGCCTGGTATCACCGTCTCCTCTCACTACAAAAATTCCGCCCTCAAAGTCGCAGACTATCAATCCCGCCTTGAAGCCGCCACTTTGCAGGAAGACCGTTCTGGGCCACAATCAGCCGACGAGCCTTCATTCACCTCTGACGGAGCGATGGTCCAATGACGACGAAAAACGCACGTGGAATCTGGGGAAAGGTGGCGAAAGCCGGCGCGCCCCGTACGGAGCTGGCAGCGCAGTTGATCGAGGAGTTGGACCAGGGATTGAATGTCCTGGAGCAGGCCGACCCGGCGGTGACCTTCTTCGGCGGCGCCCGAATCCAACGCGATGATCCCTTCTACGCCCAGGCCGAAGAGATGGGTGAACTTCTCGCAAAGAAGAATATCCCACCTCGTACCGGCGCCGGACCGGGGATCATGTGGGCCGTCCCGGAGGGCTATCGCCGACGCGTCGACGAGGTCAACGGGCAGTCCTGCCTGCCGGAGCGCGCCGTCGGCGAAGGCACGCAACCATTGACCCAGGGCTTCAATATCATCCTCCCCTTTGAGCAGAAGGTGAACCCCGCCATCGATCTGTCCATGGAGCTCGCCCACTTTCCGACGCGAAAGTTGATGCTCTACAAAAAGGCCCTGGGTCTGGTCATCTTCCCCGGCGGCTACGGGACCCTCGACGAGCTCTTGGAGGTGTGGCGTATGAAGGCCGCCGGCAACCTGGACTTTCCGATCGTATTATTCGGAACGGAGTTCTGGAAGCCATTGGAGGACGCCCTCCACGTCGCCCACCAGAGCTGTCCCAGCGTCGCACTCCCCGACGAATGGTACGAGTTGGTCACCTGCACCGACGACCCGCAGGAGGCCATCGACCTGGTGACCGACGAAGCAGCCAAGCGCGAGAGCGCCGAGCCCCTCGACGCCCTGGGCCACCGGATCGCCCGAGAGCTGGTGGAAGGGCTGAATTTCTTGGAGAGCCTGACCCCTGCGGTGACCGTCCTCGGCGGCACGCGGCTGTCAGAATGCGATGTGGCGCTCGAGATGGCCGAAGAACTCGCCGCAGCCCTGGCCAGAGAGAGTGTTCCAACCCGTGCCGCCGGGCCGGGAAACCTCTCCGTCGCCCTCGCAACGGGAGGTCACGCCGGACAAAAGCACCTCCCCCAACAGGCGTTTGGAATGCGCCGGCACGACGCCCGAAATCTCTACGGCGCAGACCGGGTCCATCTGGTGGCGGACAGGCTCACCCACAAGGTTCTCCTCACCGAAAATTCCCGCGCCCTCGTCGCCCTCCCCGGCGGCCTCGGCACCCTGGACGAGTTTTTCTCCATTCTATGCCAGCTCCAGACCCGCACCGTCTCCAACCGACCGGTGGTCCTTATGGGTACCGAATTCTGGCAGCCCATTCTCGACACCATCGAGACCACGATGCTCTCCGGTCCCCGCCAGACCATCAGCCCCCAGGATCTCGATCTGGTCACCCTGACAGACGACCCCGAAGAGGCCGCTCAGGTAGCGCTGGCTCCCCCCAAAGAGCTCGCCCCGAAGACCGGCAGGGGCTAAGTCCTTTCCGGCGTTCTCCGATCGACACCGGCTACCACTGATCGGAGGGAAGCCGCCAATTGCCGCTGGCCATGATGGTCACGGCGACGGAGTCTCCCGTCGATACCAGATGCTGGGAGGAGGGATCGACGTAGACGTTGACCAGCATCCCGGAGCGATTCGTGGAGCTGTTTCGGGGTACCGACAGGGCCGACCAATAGACGTCGGTGCTCTTGGTGCTGATGCCGAATTGGACGGTGCGGTGATTTCCGTGATGTTGCTCGAAGCGAAAGGGCCAGACGAATTCGAGGCGAAACC
>SLPW01000351.1 GCA_007131755.1 Myxococcales bacterium
GGTGGTGGGTGGTGGCTATTGCGAAAGTGACTCGTGGATGGCCTGGTAGACGGCTCCCTTCGGTGCTGTGTCGAATTCGCCCTCTTCGGGGAGGGGGTAGTCCTCGGCGAGTTGTTGGAAGCGTTGGGCCACGTCGTCTCCCTCGAGTTCAAGGGCGTCGAGACGGGCCTCGGCCAGAGGTCCGTAGAAATCGGGCATCAAGGTCTTCGCCGTGCGCAGAAAATCACGGCGTGTCGAAAGAGAGTAGGCCTCGTCCTCGACGCGCCATCGATAGAATACCTTCAACTCATAGGGGCTCATCAACTTCTGAACCGGATAATAATGCCCTCGAATCTCATCGATCCAGCGGTAACGCTGTCGAATATCGACAAGAATCGGAGCGTCGTCGCGCGTCCACTGCCCACTGTCGTCGACGAGATCGCGCTCCTTGAGATAGGCCAGCAGATTTCCGCAATTCTGGCGATAGGCCTCAAAGCTCTCCAGCGGTGGACTCTCGATGGCCTGCTCCATCGTCAACTCCTCGTCCTGGACGGCATCGAGCAGGTGCTCAAGCCCCTGATTACACTCGTCGAAGATAGCTTCGCCGAGGGGAACGAAGGCTCTCTTTCCGATGGGAGTGATGATGGTCCGGATCTGGTGGCGATATTTGGCGCTCGCCATCTTCAGTTCCTCCTCCGGGGGCACGTCGTCACCCGCAAATTGCGCTTCATTGAGGGTTCGAAACGCCTCTCGGAAACCGTCGACGTTGGCATCACTGATCCCCTCGAGGCGCTCCAGATCCGGCACTTCGTAGAATTCTTCTCGTGACGCCCGAAGTCTCTCGGCGTCGATCTCGAGAGGGGGAAACCCCAGCGCGCTCTCGATGTGGACGGTCTGGACGTCATCGAATTCGAAGGAAAGCCCCTGTACCTCTTCCTCCTCCTCGTCTTCCACGCCACACTGGCTACACCCGGCGGCGAAGATCACGGCGACGATCGCCATCAGCGCTAAGGGACGAAGACGGCGAATATGGGGGACGTGGTCGGGCATAGAATACTTCCTGAACATTTCTGGCAGCGACTTCGCGTTATCCTTGAGCAGGTCAGGGCTTCTCGATTCGTCCCGGCGCCAGCGACGACGGCGAACTCCGAGGATTGAAAGATGACATAGTTTGCCGCAGCAAAAAAGGCGTGCGATTTCGAAAAGTGTGATCGGTTTTTGTCGGTAGGCGTTCTCTGGCCCGGTCCCTGGCCGGGGCCAGGGGCTCGACCACATTGAGTTCGACAACCGATCATGGTGGGTTATACCCGAATTCGACTGGGCGTCTAAGAGCCTGCTACGAAGCTTTCTGAACACAGTGGGCGTTGATCTGCACCAGGTCTGGGCGGCGGCGCAGCCACTGGACTACCTGCAGGCAATCGACCACCGTTCCCGGCTCGTACAGGGCGTCATAGATCGCACTCAACAGCCGATAATCCTCGGGATAGTCCAGAGTGAGTCGAAAGTCCGTGCACAGCGCCGTCCGGGGCTCGGGATAGGCTACGCGAAAGGCATAGGGCCGTTTCTTGATAAATAACGAGACATGTTCTCGCTCCACGGGGTTGACCGCAAGAAGGTGTGCATCGACGAGGGCCTGATAGTGGTAGGCCTCACTTCCAAACCCAAGGGTCAACCCCGTCTTGTGGTGGTGGGCGTCCACGCCGTCGAGTTGATGATCGACGAGATGGGTGAGCATTCTTCGAAGGTGGCGTACCGACAAGAGAGGACTGTCAGCGGTGATGCGAGCCACCACATCCGGAGAGTGACGGCAGATGGCCAGATAGAACCGCTCCAGCACATCCTCTTCGGAACCGCGAATACAGCGAATATCGGACTCGTCGAGGCCCTCTACGAATCGGACGATGGCGTCGTCGACGGGGGCGACGCTGGTGGCGACGATGATGTCATCGACACAGCCCACGGCTCGCAGGCGCTCGATGACGTGCCACAACACCGGACGATGACACAGGGGCATCAGAACCTTGCCCGGAAGCCTCGTCGACCCCATTCGAGCCTGAACGACGGCGGCGATACGTCGACCTCTATACATTTTGTCCCCCCGGTCGGCCTCAGCCGCCCTCTGGCATTTGTCCCACACCTCGGTGTCGGCCGTCGACGACGTCGGCGAGCCGGCGCAGGGGGCGCCCCAGCTCGTGGAGGCGACGCAACTCCTCGGGCGTAGCGCTCGAGATATGGTCGCCGTGGACGCCGTCGATGGTCTTGTCCAGTGTGAAGTGTTTTTCGATAAATCGCGCCCCTCGTGACAGGGCCAACAGACATCCCTCGATGCCGTGCATATGATCGCTGTAGCCGTAATACCCCTGGGCTCCGAATCTTCGTGGCATCCCCTCCAGGTGCTGCGGATAGGTGGGATAATGAGAGCGGCAGAAGATATAACGCATCGTCTCCGTGGGGGGGCCGAAGGGAAAGTCTTCGTCCGTCCACCATCCCAGCGATATAAAGGTCTCCCGTCCCTGTCCCAGCACTCGCTCCACGAGAGCCGGGTTCTCCACCACCGTACGAGAGGCGATCTTGTAGCGGTGAGGCTTCAGCTCAGCGGCGATCTCCAGGGCCTCCTCATTGATGATGGAGGCCATAAACTCGATCTCCCACCACTGGCACCAGCGCTTGAGCTGTCGCGCCATATCGGCGTCGATGCGGTTGATCTCACCAGGTCCGTCGCGCCAGCCGAGCTGAAATTTGGCGACGTCGGCGCCACAACGGCTGGCCTGAGCGATGAGTTCGTAGGCCAGATCGAAATTCCCCTCGTGGTTGAGTCCGATTTCGGCGACCAGGAGCATGGAATCCTCGGGATTCGGGTGATGGGTGATGGGTGATGGGTGATGGGTGATGGGTGATGGGTGATGGGTAATGGGTGGATGGGTAATGGGTGGATGGGTAATGGGTGGATGGGCGCCACCGATCACCCACCACCCATTACCAACTACCCGTTGTTAGCCGCTCTTTTTGAGCGGCATCTCTTCGACGTCTCGGCGGCGTAAGATCTGGTCCAGAAGCCAGCGATCGAAGGAGTTCTTTAACTGAAAACTCGACCTCCGGGGCATGACGATGTGGGAGATGCGGCTTCCCTGATAGTCCTCTTTTGTGAGGATATCGCGCCAAACGGCGGTGATGGCGCCGTTGAATACGTATAACCCCTCGCGTTCCAGCCGAAGGCGCTGCATCATCGCCGGGTTCAGGGGTTCCAGCCCCTGCGCCCCGTGGTGAAAGTGGAGATCGTAGTCCTCGTAGACGCTGATGACGCTGTCGGCGTCGTACAGAATCAGAGAGTCGACGGCCTTGACGATATCCGTGGCGCGGCGAAGAGGAGAGTGAACGCTCAAGACGACGACGATATCGGGGTGGATATCGTAGGTGTGCTCCAGACGGCACACCGCATCGTAGACCACTTCGCTCAGTTGTCGGTCGGCCCGCGACAATACGGCGGGGCGCAACATGGCCCGTGCGTCTTTTTGATGGCAGTAGTCGACGACCCGGTCACAGTCGGTGGTCACCCACACATCGTCGAGCTGAGGACATCTTCGGGCCGCCTCCAGGGTGTGGTCGATGAGCGGGCGGCCCCCCACTTCGTCGAGGACGATATTGGGCAATGACTTATAGGTATTTTTGGCCGGAATCAGACCCAGAACCCGGGGGCGTACGTCTCCCTCCAATTTTTCGACCATGCTGCGCTTGATGCGCCGACGCGCCGTGAGCACCCGCTCCTCGTTGGTGGTCAAGGACTCCGAGTGCTGTCGGTAATGGAAAAGAGGGGTGGCGATATTCTCCACGTCGTAGCGCCGCGAGACCTTGAGCCACAATTCGTAGCCATCCTGAGCGTCTTGCTCCTCGTCGTAGCCCCCGAGCGCCTTGAGCACCCGTCGACGCACCATCGTACACGCCCCGTGGGCCGGTAGATCGAGCAGCCGGGCCTCTTCGCCGATCTTTTTTCGGTCTTCCACCCCCAGAAGGCGTCCCTGGGCGTCGACGTAGAAGAAATTGGGATAGACCAGCGCCACCTCCGGGCGCCGCTCCAGGGCCTGGCTCATCACCAGAAGGGCCGACTCGTCGAGCCAGTCGTCGGCGTCGAGGCGCATGATATATTTGCCGCGCGCCAGCTCCAGCACCCGGTTGGCGTTGTATTGGAGTCCACGGGCCTGATCGTGGCGGATGACGCGAATGCGGCGGGGGTCACGCGTTCTGAGTTTGCGACAGATCCGGGGCGTATCGTCGGTGGACCCGTCATCGATGATGATCAACTCCCAGTCTTCACAGCTCTGCTCGAATACACTGCGCACGGCCCGTTTGAGATAAGACCCGTAGTTATGACACGGCACGTATACCGTGATGAGCGGTCTCTCCATGGCACTTCCCCCACTGCATGATGTCACGTCTATGTAGGACTAAACCTATGCACGGCGGCGGCGTCCACCAATTTCGATGCACCGTCTCGCAGATAGAGACCAGGTTCGCTAGACGCTGCCCCTTGCATTTCACATGCACCGAGGACGCGAAGGCGCGAAGCGCTGTACACGGAGCGCTGCCTCGCGCTCAGTGACTCCGCGTACCGCGCTTCGCCTACAGCGCCACCTTGCGTAGCTACGAACGAAATGTTGAGCAAGCCTGAGGTAGAGACATCGTCGCCACGGCGATTCGTCGTCTTCGGTGTGGATACGGCCAGGGAAGTGCTTCCGACGGAAACCGCTCTGACTCCGACATCGGGCGCTGATTGTAGCATCCGCACTGAGGCGTTAGTCTGTAATTGCCCGAAATGTGCGGGCTATTGCACGGGAGCGAGCACCATGAGTTCCAACGACGGATCGGACGAAAAGGGTTATATTGACCGCATGGCCACCCACGTCTACGACCCGCAGGGACAGCCTTCACCCCAGCGGTCAGGGCCGCCACCGCAACCTGCGGCGCGGGCTGTCGACGAGGAAGACGACGACACCACACTTCCTCCTCGTCCCTCCGGGGCCTACGAGCAGGTTCTCGGTGCCGACGAACCCACTCCTCCCCCCTCCTCCGTATCCGGCGCCTACGAGGCGGTGCTTGGCGCCGACGAGCCCACTCCTCCCCCCTCCTCCGTATCCGGCGCCTACGAGGCGGTCCTCGGCGCCGACGACCCCACTCCTCCTCCGGTGTCGGGACCGATCCCCGTGGAGCGAAGCCATCACTACGGGCATGAACGCTCGGCCTTCGAGCAAGAGGACCTGAGCAGTATTGGGTTCATCCCGGGGAGAAATTTTCGAGCCCCGGAAGAGGCGTCAAAAAAGAAGCCGTCTCCTCGCGACGTGACCACCCGCAGCATCACCCTTGCCGGACGCATCTTCAGCCTGCCCTCACTGACCTGGCTCGACGACGCCGACACCATCCAACGGGCACAATACGGCGGCATGGGATTGATCGCAGGAGCGGTGGTGGGGAGCGCCCTGGGAGTCCTCAATGCTTTTTTGCAGGGGTGGTCCCTGGCCGCAGGATCGAACCAGATTCTGGCATTGGCCACTCTCTTCGGCCTGATCTGCGCCGTCATGGCGGCGATGAGACCGAATCGGGTGGACAAGATCCTCGAGAGGTTGGGAATCGATAACTGATACAGGCGTTGTCTTTTGGGAGTATGCGCGGCCACCTCTCTGCCGCAGGCACGCCTTGGCTGCCGAGGATTTCGGCCGCGCCGTATGCGGCCGACCTGAACAGCCACGCGGCCTTCGGCCCGTGGGGACGACCCGTGGCAGCCACAC
>SLPW01000244.1 GCA_007131755.1 Myxococcales bacterium
AAGTCCAGAGCTCGTTGATAGGCGTTCAAGTTTCGATGTCTGAAGGTCATCTCCAGTCTCCTTGCGTAGGTTATGTGGTCGGTGACGGCCCCTTGTCTGTTATCGGTAAAAGTGGATAAATCTTTGCGTCGAAAGCTGTAATGGATCGGGTCGACCGGGGCCCGAAGTCGTCCTGTCCCCGGCCCTGTCCCAGGCCCAGGCCCGAAGTATTGCTGTCCCCGGCCCTGTCCCAGGCCCCGGCCCGAAGTTTTGGAGTGGCAAAGAGCGGGCCAGGGCCGGGGCGAGGGCCAGGGCCAGGGGAAGAGCGGGCCAGGGCCGGGGCGAGGGCCAGGGCCAGGGGAAGAGCGGGCCAGGGCCGGGGAAAAAGTGGGGTATGCGGTGGTCGGGAGTGGGGAGCGGTCTATATTGTGGCTCAACCCTCGATATCTCCGGTGGAAATGGACTTCCCCGGACGCGGAGAGGAGTGGGGCAAAAACTTCAAACTCAGGGAGGAGAGATGAAGCTCTTATTTCGCGGTATTGGTTATGTATGTGGACTGACGATCGCCCTGTGCGGTGGCAGCGGGTGTTCGGAGAATCTGGAGTCGCCGCCGCTGGAGCCACAGCCGGAACGGGCCGGGTATGGGCGCATCGCCTATACCTTTGACCAGACATCGGAATGGGAAAGGGATGAGGAGACGCGGGTGGAAGTGCTTCGCCTGCATCGCGAGGAGGTCATCTTCTCCGATCGGGTGAGGCCGCCGCAGGAGGCGTCCTTCTTGCAATACGACGCTTTGCTCTCCCGCGACGGAAGCCGTCTATTTTATAGCGGGGAGGAGGGAGCGGGTCGTATCCAGGAGTTGGAGTCGGACAGCGCCGAGGAGGTGGTGGCGCCGGAGCCATGGGAGAAAGCAGTTGTGATTCCCCGCGCACTTTCTGCCGATGGTCATCGGGCCCTGTTTCTATGGCTCGACGAGGAGGGCGACGACGAGGCAAATGACCCGCAGTTCGGTCTGTGGCGCGACGGTGCTGTGGAGCCGCTGAGTGAGCATGTGTTGCCGGATTTCGAGATTTTGTCCGCCGATCTGTCCGCCGATGGCACGACGGTGGCCCTGTTGGGTATGACCCCCCAGCAGACGCAGGAAGGAGAAGTCTTCGTCTATCGGGTGACCGTCCTCGATATAAGAGACGAAGAGATCACCCGTCGTCACCTGGCCACATTTGACCCCACAGCGTTGGACGTGACGAGTCTTTCCGACGACGAACGCCCCCGAAATCTCATCGCTATCTCCGACGACGCCTATCGTCTGGCAGCGCTGGTTCCGGAAGCGAACGAAAGGCCGGAGTACGTCCTCCACACCATTGAAGACGGAGAGTCCACTTCCATGACCCGCTATTCCGTCTGGGCCGGTCCCCTGGACGACGTGGAATTGTCTCCCCAGGGCACGCAGATCGTATTGACGGCGCGCTCTACGGTGGACAGCCCGCCGCAGTTGATCTCATTTTCCTACTCCGATCCCTACGAGCCGAAGATATTTCCCGAAAATACGAGCCAGGCCGCATGGTCACCGGACGGACAGAACCTGGCGATGGTCTACGATTATGTCTTTGACGAAGAAGACTATCGAAGTGTGGTGGCCACTCATAGAGATGGGGAGGACGTCGTGTTGGTCAGCGAGCCCGACTATCGCGTTCACACGGTCAGTTGGGGATGGGATTGAGAAGGCGCATTCGGACAAAGACGGTAACTCGAGCGGTATTGCGGTTGTGTAAGCAACAGGAGATGGGGGAGATATTCACAATAGGTTTGACGGAGAAGATGAGAAGATCGGAATGGTCTGGAAAGAAGAATTTTTCTGGAAACTGTGAATAGTGGGAGCACTATTAACTGTAGCCGTGCGCGACGACAGAAGTCCTCATTCGTCGCACTCACGCAGAATCCCCGAGAGGGCAACTGCAGTGAGGAATCGACGTACGGTGGACGCGGTGAGTTCCGATCCCTTCGGCAATGGTGCCGGAAGAGCTCTCACGGCGTTCCTCCTCTAAATGGAAGCGAAATACAGGGGAAAAGCTCTCGCGGTCTGCCGCCTGTGAATGTGGATTTGTGCCATGGCGGCAAACCGCCCGTTCGAAATGGATGCACCTCTCTGCGATGGCTTCCATCGTGGGCGGAGGTCGAACGGAGTGGACTGGTTCTTATTGCTAGAAGGAGAACGCATATGATTCGGAGATATCACACCCTTGGATTGGGTCTTATATTGGCCGTCGGATTAGGGACGGCTGCCTGCGGGGACGCGACCGGCCCCGAGGGCGAAGAGGACGTTCAGGAGCAAAGTCTGGCCATCAACTACACGGTGCCCCAGCTCGGGGATATCGAGAAGGTGAAGTTCAAGGTCATCAAGCTCGACGAGGAATGCCTGCAGACGACGCCCAAAAAGCCGGTGAAGGACTGCATAGAAAAGAAGTTCAAACGCTGGGGTGACGTCAAGCTGACGGGCTATCCCAAGAAGTACGATAGTTTTTTCAAGAAGACGGATGCGAAGACGAAGCTCGACCAAAATTCATCGCATTACGCGGTGGACAAACACCTTCCGGTTCCCGCCGGAAAATATATGGTGAAGGCGATCCCGAAGAAAAAGAAGAGCGACTCATCGGGGTACGAGAGGGCAGAACACTGCAATGTCGCCAAGGTGGGACATAAGCATAAGCATATCGAAGTGGTGGGTGGAAAGATGACCCACGTGGAGCTCATCAGCCAGTGCAAAGGAAAGGAGATCGGCGGCATCAACAATATCCTGGCCTTCAACCGTCCGCCGGCGATGAAGGTGGACTACAAGGACAGCAACAAGATCGGCTGTGAGGGGCGAGCGGTCAAAGTCTGCGCCAAGGCCTGGGATAAAGACAGAGATCCCATGAAGATGGTGTGGGAGCAGAAGGTCAGGGTCAAAAAGCCCGACGGCAGCTACGCCTACGAGTACCAGCCGATTGCCAAGGGGGGAGAGCGGTTGTCCAGCAGCCCGATCAAAAAGATCGTGCAGAAGAAGGATCGGGGTAAGAAGAAGTCGACCCTAAAAGAGTGTATTCTCTATCAGCCCAAGGGGGAGAAGAGGTACAGCAAGAAGCTGGGCAAGAAGAAGTACGTGCAGCACGGAACGAAGAAATTTCGCGTCACCTCCTACGATTTGACCAAGAGGTTCAAGGACGGAAAGCGCAAGAAGATCGAGGATATCCTGCACAAATACAGCCAGAAAAACGAGACCTCGCAGGCCAGCTACAAATTCCCCATCGAGGGACATGCCTGTAAGGGCAAGGTGATCACCATGGTCGCCGACTTGTCGAACCACAATGACAACAAATACACGTCGGCAGCACAAGGCCTCTTCGATGCGGAGGATTTTCATGAGGAGAGCTTCCCGGAACTGGAGAAATTCCTCAAAAGAACCATCGAACATGCGGCCAGCAAGCAGCCCAAATTGCTGAAAAAGAAGGCGTTGAAGGATATCCCGATTCTGGTGGTGCTCAACGAGGGCAATCAGGGAGAGTTCGTCAGAAAAAGCGGGGAAAATTATATCTTCAATCGCCTGAAGGCAGCAGGCTTTACGAACGTGGACTTCCACGACGAGGAAAATCCGGTTGACGGACCGATCACTTACGACAAGATGGCAAAATACAATATCGTCTGGATGCACAACCCCGGATATCTTCTGAATCTGTCGGTGGCCAAGTATAACGCTCTTCATTATTACGCCACTAATAAGAAGGGTAGCCTCATCCTGCAGGGAGATGATATCACGCAGGTCACCATCGACGATCCGGATGTGCGAAATGAGACGATGACCAAGGTTTTGCGGGCGCTGACGGGGCTGAGGTTCCTGGCACACGGGGTTACTTGCGATGGGTTCCTCACCGATAATAACCAGAAGCACTTCTACGAGATTCGTCCGGATGCGTCGCCTTTCCGTGCATATCTGAGGGACGATCTGGGGCAGACGCCGCCGAGACGCCTGTTCTACGGAAACGACATCGACCGCAACCAAATACTCGACCCCACCCGTACCGACCGCTGGGCTCGTACATCCGAGAGAATTTTCAAGCGCGAAGGCATGTCCGACTATACTCAAGTCGGCACATGTTCTCTTGCCAGAAATAACCCGGTGATCGTCGAGCACAATCTGTGGCCCTTCTCGAAGAAGAAGTAAGTCCCGAACCGAGCGGTCTCGACGGCAAGGGCCCGGCAGTGCAGCATCGGGTCACGAGCCGTGGCCGCTCGGTGGTGGGGCGCTTCGCAACGGAGGCGCCCCGCCGACTGAGCTCGCTTGACGAGTGAGGTCGTACAACCAGCCCGGCAATCTTGTCGGGAGAATGAGGCGGCGGGCATTTGCTCGCTGCCTTTTTGGTGTGTCGGGCAGGGGCACGGAATAGGAAAGGGAAAAAGCGGGCCGGGGCCGGGGCGAGGGCCGGGGCCAGGGAACTACGGGTAAAAACGGATATGGCCGCCGAAGGTGGCGATGTCGAAGCTAGCGTCGGGCAATACGAGAAGGCTGGGACGCCACTCGGCGACGAAATCGAAGGGGATGGACGAAAAAATCAGCTCCAGGCCGACGACGAAGGAGCCGGCCAGTCCGAGGGTGTCGTCGGCGACGCCGGCGGCTGCTCCGGCGCCAACATTCCAGGCGATGAAAAATTCGTTTCCTGCGATCAGGGGAGACATGTTGGTGAGGAGATCGAGGGAGGCGGAGACGCCGTCGCAGCCGCGCCAGCAGCCGGCGGTCAACTGCAGGGCGGTGGGACCGGTGACCTGCTTCAGCGAAAGGCCCGAGGCCAGAGTCGTGGTCCCGATGCCGATGCCCAGACTGCCGGGGTGGCGCTGAGCCTCTGCCTGTGATGGCGAGGCGAAGACGACCAGGAAGGCCAGGGAGGCGATGAGTAGAGAGAGGAGGGGAAGTCGAATGGTCATCAATCAATTCTCTGCAGAAGTTCCACCAGTGGCGACGAGGGCCGAGATAATGAGTACAGGAACGATAAAATGAAAGGCAAGGGTAGGAGAGAGGCGGGCCGGGGCCGGGGCGAGGGCCGGGGCCAGGGGAAAGAGCGGGCCGGGGCCGGGGCGAGGGCCAGGGCCGGGGGAAAAGCGGGCCGGGGCCGGGGCGAGGGCCGGGGCCAGGGGAAAGAGCGGGCCGGGGCCGGGGCGAGGGCCAGGGAACTACTGTCGGCAACCGATCACAGCTCCACGATTCTCAGGCCACGACCAACCAGATCAGCCCCAGCGCCAGGGCGGCCAGCAATAGCTCCACGGAAAACCCGACGACGAAGGGCTTCCAGCCGATGCGGGTGAAGGCCTGAATTCGCACTCCCAGTCCGATTCCGGAGAGGGCCAAAAGGATTAGAATTCCGGAGGTGTGGACCAGAAGATCGGCCACCGACGCCGGAATCACTCCCAGACTGTTGAGCATGGCGAGCAAGATAAAGCCGAGCACGAAGGTGGGAAAGATGTCGGCGGGGCGGACGTCTTCGCCCGGTGATTGTCGCACATACCGGGCGTAATAATAGGCCACACCCACCACGACGGGGACGATCATGACGTTGCGAGCCAGCTTGATGGTGGTGGCCACGGTGCCCGCCTCTTCACTGTAGATGAATCCGGCGGCGACGACCTGGGAGGTGTCGTTGATGGCGGTGCCGGCCCACATGCCGAAGACAAGATCGGGAAGTTGGAGGGCGAGCCCGATAAAGGGGTAGGCCAAAACGCCGAGGACCCCGAAGAGGGTGACGAT
>SLPW01000234.1 GCA_007131755.1 Myxococcales bacterium
AGGGAAAGCCGCCGGTCATTAAATAGCGGTCGAGTAACTCCTGAAGCCTGTCCCCGAAAAAGTGTGCTTCCCCGCCGGCTTCATAAACTCGAGCAGGCTCGAAGCTGTCGATGACGGGCAAGCGCTCGAAGAGTTGACGGTCGTGAAGCTCGACGAATTGGCGGAAAGAAAGGGGCATCATCAGCCAATCCCAATGCTCCACAGCACCACGTCGGCCAGGCGCGCGCTCTCCTCCGCGCTTGATGTCGAGGGCGTGCGATCCCGTGGCAACTGCCGTCACATCATCGAGCGCCCCTCGACCGTGCAGAGTTCGAATCGCCACACCCCAGTCGTCTACGCCAGTGACTTCATCCATCAAGAGATAAAGCCGACGGTAATTTCCCCGACTCCGTGCGGAGTCGATGAACTCCTGCACATACCTCTGCAAAGCACACTAGGAAGTGATGCCGACGCCGGTAATATCGGAATATAAGATGTCACGAGGCTCAATACCCGCCTCAATGAGATGCCTGGTGATCCGCTTGAGAAGCGTCGTCTTTCCCACCTGCCGGGGGCCTCGCAGAGTAAAAACGGCGTCCTCATCGAGTTCGAAGGGGAACTCGTGCTCGTAGATCAGGGGCTGTGCGGCGAGTCGTCTTAGATGAGGATCTGTTTCGATGGACGACGGGTCGGCCCACCAGGGGTTTTCGCGAATATGTTCCGCTGTGAGAGGCATGAAGAGGTGGCTGTGGTGGAAATATGGTCAGTCAAATGACTATATTTCCGGAAATATGGTCAGTCAAATGACTATAATTCCGGAAATATGGTCAACGCAACGACGGCTGCGAAGGTTCCCCACTCAGCAGGCTGGCGTACATCACTTCGCGGTCATCGACGACGGGCAAATGGTCGCCTTCCACCCCACGATTTGGGCGACGCCGACCGAGGATCCCACGGCGGCAAGTGCGGCAATGGAGGCGATGGCCAGGCCAACTTTGGGGTATTCCATCTTTCGGCCCAGGGCGATGACGCCCATGGCGAGCAGGGGGGCGGTGGCGATCAGGATCATACTTGTGCCGGGGATTGCTGCAAAGAGATAGGCGATGATCCATAAAAAGCCGACGATGGGAACCAGGGTTGAGACGGCCAATTGTCCCGTGGGGGCCTTGCTTCGCCATGCGTAGAGCCCGACGAGGCCAAGAGCGGTCGCTATGGCACCCAGGTGGATGCCCACCGTAAGAGTGGCGATGGCTGCTATGGCTGCGGCGCCTCCTCCCAGCCCCACTCCCAGGGCTGCGGTCTGGGCGATATCGAGTCCGTCGGAGACCAGACGCTCGGCGCCCCACCAGGTGACGACGAATACCGACCGAGGGATGATCATTACCTGCTATGTATGCGCCAAAGTCGGTATTGGCTGACTTGGTCAGATCATAAATTTAGCCAGCCTTTGTTTCCAGCCGAAGAAAACCAAGGAAGGTACGTCAGAGGGGCAAGGGTTGCCGTTGTTTTCTAGCCTGCATTACTCGGGCGGCATTTCACTGTCAGCCGTCCTCGTCGTTGAGGTGCTGTCCATCCTGCCGAATCTGGAGGGTCTCCCGTAGCACAGGGATACGGGCGCGGTCTTTGGGCTGTGTGGACTCCTCCTTTAGCTCGACGTATTTCGCCAGCGAGAGCACGCGAATCGGCTGTCCGTCGAGCTCGATGTCAACCGAGTCGGCGAGGAGTTGCTCGTAGGTCAGGCCATGTTCAATGGCGCCGAGCAGGTCTAGAGGACCCCAGGTGGTGGTCAGGAGTTGATGTCCGGCCGCGGCGAGGTGCTGACGAGTAGGCTCGAGTCTCTTTCCGGGATGACCGCGAAAATGGGCCTCGAGCTCGGCGAGGGCCTCGAGCAACGCGTCGATATTTTCATCGCTGCGCTGGTGGACGATATCGATGTCCACGGTCATAACCGGCGCCCCCTGGAGTACGGCTGACATCGCACCGACGAGTACGAAGTTGACCTCGTGGTCGACGAGTACGCGCAGAATCTGGCGAAAATCAGTCCGAATCGATCTGCTCCTTCATTTCCTGGACGGCGTTGACCTGTTGTTGGATGGCCAGCAGGCGCTCGGTTGGAGACAGCGAGAGCATCCAGCGAATCAGGCTTCGGTCCACTCCCGAACTGGCATAATCCGGCGTCGGAACAGCGGACTGCTCGGGGGCGGGCGTCGGATTGTGATCCGATGATTTGGCCATGAATGTCTTCTCTTCCTTTGAGCACCCGTTTATCTTACGCGCCGATGGACATGCGGTCCACCTACTCATCACCCTTGGGAGCGGGATAGGTTGTGCCGTCGATCTCAAAGGACTCACTGAACACCAGGCGCCGAAGCCGCTCCCTCTTGTCGAGCAGATGATCGAAGGTGCGGTCGCGCAAAAAACCCACACGATCGCCGGCACGGATGCAGAACCCATCAATTTCATCGGCCTCTTCGGTGTGGACGATGACTGCCGGTCCCCCTTCGGGTTCGATTCCCGCCGCCTCCACTGACGGAAGTCAGAAGGCAGGGGTCAGAGGTCGGAAACGGCTTCTGGCCTTTGTCGTTTCTTGGGGTGGTGGAGGGTTTTTTCTCCAATAATTCTCCAGTTTGTTTGGTGTTCTTTCAGAGTCGGGAGCTGGCGAGGAGTAGTTGAACACCCTCGTAGATTGGTATGAGGGCCGTTAAGCGATCGCTATTCGATCTCAGGGATCATTGACGGAGAATCCTGTCGTCGCTGATATTCTTCGACTCCGCTTCTTCGTGAACCCGATGACTGGAGGTAGGCCGATGGCCAGCGATGTTGATAAACTCTTTGAACTTCTGGACCGCTGGCGGCATCTGCCGAATTACCAACTCGAACGTCGGGCAGACATCTTTTTTGGGCTCTATCTGCCCGAATTGCTCGCCGACCGATATGAGCAACCCATAGCGGGTGTGGTGCCGGAATTTCCCGTCAAACGAGATTTGATCTGGCCATCCCATCCCACCAATAAATCAGTGAAGGTAGATTATGTGGCTTTCGCCGATGACCGGACACGCTGCTATTTCGTGGAGTTGAAGACCGATGTCGCCTCGCGCCGCGATGCTCAGGATCATTATTTGGAAAGGTGTGGAGAGCTTGGTCTTGCCGCAATTCTCGATGGCCTGACGTCCATCGTGAAGGCTTCGTCGGCACATCAGAAATACTTCCATCTGCTCTCAAAGCTGGCCGAGCTTGGCTGCCTGGACCTTCCGCCGGAACTTGCGGAGTTGGTGTTCCCACAGGCCCGACCGGGCCTGCGTAAGTTGCAGGACCAAATCGAAATCTGTGTCGACCCCGGCGAGTTCGAATTGGAAGTCGTCTACATTCAGCCTCTCGTACTGGAAGACGGCTCGGACAATGTCATTGGCTTCGAAGAAATGGCCTCGTGGCTTGATGGGAAGGACGAAATGGCGCGGGTATTTGCGCAGTATCTGCGGCGGTGGACAAGACCTGCTGGGGCGTTGAGGGTTGATGTATAGACAGCGACCGAGTTCAGTCTTGGGCTCCGGCGGAACAAGCCCGCCGGGGGCCAGTGAGAGTCGAAGCATGGCGGTCGACGCCAAAACCGATATCAATGGTCATTCGTGCCGCCGCCCGCTATCCGGAAGAGGGGGATGATCTACTTCTGTGTCCATCGGCCGAGGCGGGCGTTGATTTCCTCTTCCTCCCACAGAGAAGGGTCGGTGAAGGAGGCGGAGGTGACCCGATCCATGGCGAGGTCGAGGATCTTGGGAGTCTCTTTGGCCGTTGATATGGGTTCCACAACCAGGTCGTAACGTCCGAAGTCGAAGGGCTCGCCGGGAGCCTTTTCCCGGGGCCGGATGCGCTCCTGGAGCCCCCGAGATTCAAAGTCCAGGGCGCGATAAATGCAGTAGGGGTTGTTGCCAGCTTTCCCGAGAAGGGTATGTGCCGTCCATGTGCAGCCCGCTTTGCAGACGTCGGCGTAGTAGCAGCTCTTGCAATATCCCCAGAGGTCCTGGCGAGTACGCTCCTCGATATGGATGAGCTCCGGGGCATTTTTGATGACGTCCGCGATCTGGGCATCTCGGATATTGCCGCCGGTGTAGAGGTGGCTGGGGAGAGAGGGGCAGCCCTTTATCTTTCCGTCCGCCTCGAGGCCGAGGGTCCATTTGCCGGCGGAACAGCCGTTCCAGTGGTTGCCTTTTTCCTCGCTACGCCAGCGAAGGAGGCGATCAAAGGGGCTGAAGTAGCCGATATTATTCCCCGGGGCGAGGTCGATGTCCCGGGGGGCCAATTTGGTTCGTTTGATCCAGAGAAGAAGGGGGAAAAGCTCGAGCAGATCCGAGGGTTGAAGCAGAAGATCGGGGCGGTCGGCGGCGCGACCCATGGGGACGGTGAGTTGAACCTGCCAGCCGGCGACCCCCAGTTCGACCATCAGATCGGCGAGGGCCGGGAGTTCGGGCATGGAGAGGCGGTTGATCTGGGTATTGGCGGCGAGTCGGATGGGGCTGGCCGCGACGCGACGAGCGGCGTCGACGGCGGCGTCCCAGGATCCGCGGGGACCGCGGAGCGCGTCGTGGGTCTTGCGGAGGCCGTCGATGGAGATCGAGATGGAGGAGACGCCTGCCCGGGCGGCAGCGTCGATGCGCTCCTGGGTGAGGTTGCGAGCGCCGGTGACGACGGAGCATGCGATGCCCCTCTCCACTAAGGCCGCGGCGATCTCGGTCCAGTCTTCGCGCAGGTAGGCTTCGCCACCGATCAGGGTGGTCTCACGGACGCCAATGCTGGCGAGTTGATCCACCACGTCGAGACATTCTCGGGTGGACAGTTCGTTGGGACGAGCCTTGCCGGCCCGGGAGCCACAATGTTTGCAGCCCAGATCACAGGCCAGGGTGATCTCCCAGACGCAGTAGATCGGTGAAGGGTTTTCGTAGTCCTCGGGACGGAGTGTGCGGAGAAAACGACGGCGGGGACTCATTCTTCGAGCCCGTCCTCTGTGGAGGGCTCATTCTCAGGAGAAGCCCCTTCTTCCGAGGGGAGCTCGGAATCCTCCGGGTCTGGAACTTCGTCGGCACTGCCATCGGTGGCGGTGGGATCCTCTTCGGCGCCGTCGATCAGCTCATAATCCTCATCCTCATCATATTCCTCATCATAACCTTCAACCCCGAATCCGCCGTACTCCGGTTCCGGAGCGTGATCGTCGTATTCGACCAACTCCTCCTGTGAACTGCTCCAGGGAAGTTCGCAGCCGACGGTCATGGTGAGCCCGAGAGCGGCCAGGGCGGCGGCGGAGCGGCTTTTGGCGAGCGTCTTCAGGGAGTGGACGCCGAGAGGCTTTGTGCTCTTCGAGGATTCCGAGAGGGGGATCTCACAAAACGGACAATGGGTCTGCTCTATGCTCTGATTGAGTTCGATATGTTGGAGGCAGGAAGGGCAGGAGAGCAGCCCTTTTCGGGAAATGAAGAGCGGACGGGTCATCAAGAACCTCGTGGCGAGGAATGGATCGGAGGGATCAGGCCGAGTGGAAAGATTATCCGATCGGGCAGAAGGGGGCAAATCGCATTGGTGGGTCCATTTTATCGAAGGTACCTCCCTGCGGATTCACCAGCAAGCCTCCGGGGCCGAAAGGGTGTGATCCAACCCTGTCGGTACGAGTAACGGACCCACTCCCTCTGGTGCGATACCATCCCTGGTATCGGTCGATGGCAGGGATGCCATCGCACCATGGTGTTTAGGCTCACCGACGGAAACCGATCACAC
>SLPW01000320.1 GCA_007131755.1 Myxococcales bacterium
CCGTCGAGTGTACCGACGGGACTACGGCCACCATCCATGACGGGACGAGTTGCGCCGTAGAGTCCAGCGACGGCGAGACCACCATCTCCTGCGACGACGGCAGCGAAGCCACCGTCAGTGACGGCTCCAGTTGTTCCGTCGAAGACAACGAAGACGGCACCTACACCATCTCCTGCGACGACGGCAGCGAGGCCACCGTCAGCGACGGCGAAGACGGCACCTCCTGCACCGTCGAGGATCACGGCGACGGCTCGGCGACCATCTTGTGCGATGACGGCACCAGCTACACCGTCGAAGACGGGGAAGATGGCGAAAGTTGCACCGCCGTCGACAACGAAGATGGCACCTATACCGTCGAGTGTTACGACAGTGATCCCATCGTGATCCGTGACGGCCAGGACGGCCAGGACGGCCAGGACGGCACCTCCTGCACCGTCGAGGATCACGACGACGACTCGGCCACCATCTTGTGCGATGACGGCACCAGCTTTACCGTCACCAGTGGCCAGGACGGTGCCGATGGCACCGACGGCGCCGATGGAGGCTGCTCTTCGACCAACGCCAACCCCGCCAATACGCTCGCGCTGCTGATGCTTCTGGGGGTCTTTGTGGCCATTCGACGCCGCCGCGCATAACTCCCTGCAACCTCGGGCTCGGGCTCGTTCTCGGGCTCGGGCTTGTTTATCGAGTCCAGCGAAATTGACGACCCATACGTCCAAATCCACTTCAACCAATCCAACCTGATATCCTCCAAGACGACGAGAATATCGCGGCGGGGCAAGCCCGCCAAAATAAAATGGATGGACGGGCTAGCTCTTCAGTCTTTGCTCTCCCGCGGGCAAGCCACGCGGGGGCCGCTCCCATCGAAAGCAAAGAATATTTGAGCGCCCGCTGGACTTTCTTCACAGAAATCGGGCTCGGTTACGTCAATCTGGGGCGCCTGAACAAGGGCGCGCAGAAAAACGGCATTTATGGGGAGATGGACTCGCCGGTCAGGGTTTGCGGCGTGGGAGCAACGGCCAGCGGGATAGACGAAGAAATTCGCTTGTCTCGACGCGTTGCGATACTATTCATCCGGCACAGGTATGTCGTCGAAGATCGGTCGTCTTCGACACAATTCAAAGAGCAACTCTTGAGGTGATAAGATGATACGTCGAACGATGATAACGGTGTTCGTACTCGCACTATTGGCTGGCGGCTGCTCGTCGGAAGACGATCCGGGGACCGATGGGGACGTGGGTGTGCAGGAAGATGCCGATGATACGTCGGATGCCGATGAGCCGCTCGACGCCGATGAGGACGAAGATGTCGACGTTGTGGAAGACGTGGGTGAAGACGCGGATGTTGGCGAAGACGCGGATGTTGGCGAAGACGCGGATGTTGGCGAAGACGCGGATGTACAGGACGCCGATATCGATGAGGACGACGATCTCACCATTGAGGTTCGCTATAGCGGCACGGCGGGAGACAACTGGCGCGTCGGTGCATTTTTGGTCCACTTCGAAGAATTTGAGGATCCGGACTCGGGCGAACTCGATGAATTTCCGGTGATCCAGGCCGAGCCCGCCTCGGCGGTGGTGGATGCCGAGGTGGTCTCGTTGACGATCCCGCAGCCGCAGGAGGAGGACTACGGAATGCTCTTCGACGGGATCGAGGGTGCGGGCTGGGTGCTCGCGATCTACGACGACGTCGACGAGACCGGGCAGCGAGACGAAGACGATCCCGTCGAAGCCGTTCGCGGTGGGCTGCTCATGTATTCTCCCGATGAAATTCCCGGTGACGATGAACCCATACCTGCCGAGACCTGGATTGGCATCGATGTGGATATCATCACCGATGAGCTCACGCCCATCGATCTGGAGGAGCCCATCGAGCTGTCCGCCCTCCCCCTGATCACAGAGGTGACGATCGGGGGAACCATAGATGCCGAATTGCTCCTCAACACGACGCACCTGACTTCACTGGTGGCGGCGGACCCTCCGATATTTGCCCCCAACGCTCCGCTCAACGAACCGATCACCACGGAGGTGTGGGAGGCGTCGATCGACGAGCCCCTGCACGAAGACCGGATGGCCGACGCGGAGTTGCTCCTGCCCTTTGAGGCCTTCGTCGAGGTCCTCGTCGGCTACGAGAGTCTCGATGGCGAGTTGACGCAGATGGATCAGATCCGAGCCTTTAGTTGTCACGACGAAGAGCTATTCGCTCTGATGTATGTGGCGGAGACCATCGATCCCGCCGAGGCCACTCTGGTGTATCTGCTCGGATTGGCGCGGGGTTGGAATCCCATACGACTCGACGACGACGGACCACATCTATTGCCCCCGGAACAATGGGATGAGCTGTATTTCGCCCCGTCGCCGGATGGATGTGATTCGCCGGAGACGGATTGAAAAGCGCAACCCGTCGCCCAATAACCAACGTCGCGCTGAGTCGGGTGGGGTCAGTTCTCGGCTATCCCTTCGGTCATTTCGGGGACTGCCCGGGGACCCGACGACGGTGTGGCGTGCTTCGTCACTCCTCGCGGGCCATTAGATCGCGAAGCGCGGCGGCCACAGAGAAGACATGGGGATCATGGACGTCGAATTGGCGAAGGCTTTCGGCCAGGCGCAGGACATATTCCGTATTGGGTCCGCTCGGCCCGCGGGCCTCTTTGACCTGGCGAGCGATCTCCTGTGCCGTGGCGGGACCCAGATAATGGGGGTTGTCCTCGGTGGCCAGGTAGACCAGCGCCCGGTCCACGGCCGTTGTGGCCACCCCTGTCGCAGTGGGCCGATATACCGGTACGCGGTGGCGCCGATAGCCGCCCTTTTCGCGGTGATCGAGCTCCTTCAAAACCCGCTGGGCCTCGTCGTTAATGATCTTGAAGGCCACCCCCCAGGTCACGGCCTGCTCGTCAGGCAGAAGGGTCACCACCCGTCCAGGGTTTCCGGGAACGCCGCGGTGGTCGTAGGAGCCCTGGTAGAAACGCCGCTCAAAGCCCTTGATGAAGCCCACCTTTTTTTCGACCCATCTGAATCCGGGTTTCCAGATCAGGGAGCCATAGCCGAAGATCCACATGGTTTTGTCGTCATCCGGGTATGCGTCGATGCCCTTCGCAGATCACAGAATAAACGTCCACACCGGGATGCGCCATTCCACAATCTTCGATAGAATCAAAGGCTGAGCGTTCAGCAGGTTCACCGAAGCCGGACACGGGCCAGAAGGCCACGTGGCCTTTGGCCTGTGGGGACGAAGGTTTGGTTCGATAATCGGGGGGATGGTGGTCACTCACTTCGGCTCGAGGCAACAATACAATGAAGTTCTATCTCCTGATCGCGATCATAGTAGCAACGATAGGCAGTGCGTGTGACGAGGCACAATCCTCGACACCCGAGGTGCCATCCACCAAAAGCGAGGAAGGTAACGCTCAGCCTGCCTCCAGGGAGGCGGAGGACGAACAAGGGAAGAAAGAGAAACAACAAGCCATCGATCGGACTTCAGACCACGGTTTGAGCGGACGGTATACGATGAAAATGGAGATCGGGATGTTCAACCCCGACGAAGAGGACTTCGAGACGGTGGAAGTGGAGAATTGCCTTACGCTGCGCGAATTGCCCGACGATTCGGTTGAGTATTCGGCCCTCATGCTCTTTACCAACGCCCACATTTGCGAATTATCGGGAGTGGCGACGCTCACCGACGAGGGATTCTACCGACATGTTGTAGAGGAAGAGTTTTTTGGCAAATGCATCTTGGACCTGCACATCGATGACGAGCAGATTCGGCTGGGCGACGAGTCCGGGACATGCCGCCAGATCTATTGCGGGGCCCGGGGCCACCTGGACGGGATGGCCTTTCCTAGGGACAGCCAAGCCCCGCAGGGAGAGAGCTCCTGTGGAGCTTATTGAACCTGTCGAGCCCTGAACAAAGCCGCGCACAAACGGCATTTACGGCAAGATGAATTCGGAGGCCCGGAGCCCGGACCGGAGTTCGGCCTCGAAGATTTCGAGACCTTGCCAAGGGCAGTAGGTATGCCGGCAACGCCAGGAGAAGGGAGAACTCCTGGGAATCCTCCGCCAGGTCGGCGCCCATGGAAGCCCCCCTGACCACTGCTCTTGCTGCCGGACAAACGGATCCACGTCCCTCGTGATTGTCGCCTCTTCGAAAATGGCATATCCTCCGGGAGCTGATTTATTGCTGAGGAGCGCGGACGCTATCGCTCAAGCAGTCCGGTCTTCTTTACCTGTGGCGAGGACGCACAGGGGTTGACGTTCCGTCCAAAATGGACGACGCCGGCCCCGCGCAACTGGTCGCCACATCGAAGGTCGCTCGGCCTCGTAGGAGTTCGAAGATGAACTGTATAAACTCTGGAAAGAGCAAACTGGCCGAGGTCTTCGTGCTGCTACTGGTTGCGGGCCTGGTCGGCTGTTCCGACGAGCCGGCACAGGGCGGCGATGACGACGCCGGAGTCGGCGCAGACGCTGACGAACAGCCGGGACAGGATGCGTCCCCGTCTGACGACGTCGGCTCAGATGAATGTGAATTCGACGCCCAACTCGAGATCTCCGCCTTCGAGGTCTCGTCGATGGGTGAGAGCTACGAGGACGGCGACTCCTTCTCCATCCCCCGTGGTGAGACAGTCCAGGTCTGGTGGCAGGCGCCGGGGGCGTTTTCCTGTGTGGGTGCCGGATTGACGGGCACCGATAATTGGGACGACGCCATCCATCCACCCTTTAGCTCGGGGCCGGTGACGATCGAGACAGCCGACCTTGTGGAGGGAGAGTCCTACGTTCTGGAGTTGGTCTGCAATAATGGCGACCACCTCGAGGCGTCGCGTCAGGTCACGATCACCATAACGGAGGGGCAACCGACCGATCCCTGCGCCGACGTACCGAGCCTGGAGGAAGCGTCGGGAGGAGCGCTGGTTCGAACCAGCGACGTATTGATCGACGAGGACTGGGACGGCTTTGAATACGCGAATATCTTCGGCGCCTCTTTTCCCGGAATCATTGTTCAGCGCCGGTTTCGCCTCCTCCCCTACACCTACGCGTCGATGCGCTTTGACACCCCGGCCGATCTGAACGCCAGCCATTATGGAAATTGGTCCTTCGAGGTCCTGGCCGGGACCAGCTCCGGAATTCGCCTGATGTCGGTGTCGAGTTGTGAAGGCGACTTCGACGCCGCCAACCTCGAAGATGGGTGCATTCGAAGCCTCGTCGGCGGCGATACGTTCAACTGGGGCGGAGGAGAAGGTACTGTCGCAAGGTGCGCGCTAGAGCCCGATACGGAGTATTACCTCAACATCATCTACTCCTATAACGAACCCGGCGACGCCCCGGAGGAGATCGAGTGGGGCCGCAGCAGCGATGAGCGCTGCGGTAACCTCATCATTCCGGGGCACAACCATGGATTTTGAATGCATTCGTGCCGGCGCGACGGCAACTGCCGATTGCGGGGACACTGGTGGTACTCGACAGAAGTCTTAAACCACTCTTCGCCGGGCCTGAACGACGATCTCGTTGTCGTCTATGTTCGACGATGCACAAGCATCGCCTCACTTCGACGACTTCGACCTCGTCGCCCGGTCCCCGCCGAATACGGCTCAGGACTTCCGCCGAGCACCACTAGCGTCTCCGAACCTTATGCGACGAGTCCGTAGATCATGGCCAACCCGGAAGTGGAAGTCCTCGGGGACCGCTACCGCCTTCTTCGGCGCCTTCACAGAGAACGGGGCACCACCCTGTGGGAGGC
>SLPW01000057.1 GCA_007131755.1 Myxococcales bacterium
GCGAACGAGGTTTGGGCCAAAACCATCCTCAGGAGGGAGGAGCAAGAACCGGAAAAGACAACAGCAAAGGACGGGCCAGGGCTTGGGCCGGGGCCCGGGCCAGGGAACTACTACCGACGGAGACCGATCACACCCGAGAAGTTCGGTGAGTTTGACATTTTGCGCAGGTGAGGCGTACTCTTATCATTTGCGAAGTCCTCTACCCACAGATAGATACGGTTGAGGTTCGGCGAGGAGAGATTTCGTCGAATTCAGAGGCACTTTTCCCGCATTCTCAGATCCATCATGTCCTCGAAGAAATTACGAAAATATCTGGCCTATTATCGCAAGACCCTGCGAGATGATCCGGAGAATATTGAGGCCAGATTACGTCTGGCTGCGCTGTTCCGGGAGATGGGACGGGAGCGCCACGCCATCGAGGAATATGGTACGGCGGCGAAGCTGCTGGCCAGCGAGGGATTACCTCTAGAGGCGATCGCGGCGTGCAAGGCGATCCTGGAGCTCGACGCGACGCATCAGGAGACGCAATTCTTTTTGGCCCGGTTATACGCTCAGGTTCCAGAGGCCACGGGGGATTCCGTGAGAGTGGCGAAGCCGTTGGAGCCGCCTCCGCAGCGCCGTGGCCAAGATTCGGAGCAAGGATCATCGCCAAAAGCTGGCGGGGAAGTGGCGAGCAAAGGACGATCGGAACAGAAGTCGACCTCGACCCAGTGGCCCGCAGCAGGGGAATCGGAGTCGTCGGGACGCGATAAGCCTGTGCGATCGATGCGGCCGACCACTTCTGTTGCCGAGCAAGCTCCGGCCGCTTCGTCGGCGGAGCTGAGAAGTGGTGATGGGGGACGGCCTTTGAACGGGCGTGGGGAGCGCACAAAGGTGCAGACACCGATTGATCAGAGAGCTCTTCGGGACCAGTCGATTCCGGAGAATGACCGAGAGACCATCGAACTCGGTGTCTTCGATATGGACAGCCTGGGGCTCGATGAGAGCTCCGCCGATTGGGATGATCTGAAGATGCCGGAGGATGTGGAGGAGCCTCAGACGCAGGAATTCGAGTTGAGTGAGAAGCCGGCATCTTCCAATGGTGTGCGTTGTGAACGTCGTGAGTTCCGGGTGTCGACGCTGCCGCGCATTCCCCTGTTCAGCCAGCTTCCACGGGAGGTATTCGTGGAGGTCCTGGACGCCATGGAATTAGAACGCGTCGATGCGGGAACGGAGATTCTGGAGCCCGGCGATCCGGCGAGTCGCCTATATGTAGTCGTCGACGGCCAGGTGCGCGTTGAGAAGGACCGCATAGATGGACGGACCATCGAGCTGGCGACCATGGGAGAGGGAGAGATCTTTGGGGAGTTTCGCCTTTTGACGGGCAAGGGCGGCTGGGCGCGGGTGGTGGCGAAGACGGACGTGGAACTGCTGATGGTCAGCGACGAGGTGATCTACCGGCTCGGCCGTCGATATCCGGAGTTGTGGGACGCCCTGTGGAGCTTCTATTACGATCGGATGCTCAATAACGCCATGGCGTCGAGCCGTATCTTCGGAACGTTGAATGTGGAGGAGCGACAGCTTTTGGTGCCGCACTTCGAGTTGACCGAACTTCCGGCAGAATCGGTCCTATTTTCGAAGGGGCAGGTGGTGGACGAGATGTCCCTCGTCGTCATTGGCTCGGTGCGCGTGGAGGTGCCCGACGGCAGGGGGGGATGGAAGCTCGTGGACACCCTCGACGAGGGGGCCTTCCTCGGGGTGAGTCCCTGTGCAGAGGAGATGCCGGCGCCGGCGACGGTGACGGCCCGCACGGACGTGGTGTTGTATCAGATGCAGGGGTCGATTTTTCGGGAGTTGATGTACGGGCTGCCAGAGGTAGAAGAAGCGGTGCGCGACGTGGTGCGCGCCCGGCTTGCACGTACCACGCGGCTGCAGCGATTGGGGGATACCGCATCGGTCTCAGACTTGGTATGAGTTCGCAACAGGCCCTTTGATGGTGAGGGCCAATCGGGACTCATGCAGTGGGAGAGTGGATGTCGAAGTTGTTCTGGAATTTCTTTCGCCTCGGTCTGGGGATTTCCGTCTTTGCCCTGTTGGTCGTGGCGCTGATCTACGCACTTCGGGGGCGGTGGGAGACGGTGGCGCTGTTGGTGGCGCTCATGTCAACGGCCTTCTTTGCGATCAACGTCACCAACTTCTGGCAATATCGGTGGGAGTCGTCGGGCAGGGCGTCGCGCGCAATAGTGCTTGCGCCCTGGGTGCTGTCCGTGGGGACAGTGGCAGGAGCGCTGCTATTGCCACCGCCTCTTGCATTGGCGGCCGTGGGGGTCATCGCGGTGTTCTGGACGCTGGTGACCCGCAGGCGACCGGACCTGGCGAGTTCGAGAGTGCCGGCGCGATTGCTCATCGACGAAAAGGGAATTCGCCGCATGTACGCCAACATCCAGTTGGACTCCATCGACTGGGAGGAAGTGGTGCGGATCTCCGTGGGCACCGAGGACGACGCGCCGGTTCCGGTAAAGGACGATTTCTACTTCTTCTTGCATGGAGAGGACGGCAAGCGCTGCGTGGTGCCCAATACCTACTCCGTGGAATTATTGCCCCGGCTTCAACGGCTTTCGGGCTTCGATAACGAGGCGCTGGTAGAGGGAGCGCTGGGCGATGACGGAGATCCGCAGGTGATCTGGGAGGGGCGTGCCGGGCAGGCGCGGATCTGCGGAGAGGAAGGCCGTTGAGACGCCGAGCGCTCAGCTTGCCCGGGTGTCCGTTTCGGTCCGGGTGACGTCGACGACGTCGGCTCCCTTTTTGCCGTGGAAAAACATCACTGCTCCGTGGGTCTCGAAGTGGACGTCTTCAAAGGCGGTGGAGCGAACCTGCTGGAGGAGAAATTCAGGACCGCGCAGCATGGGGTAGATCCCATAGCGCTCGTATTGTTCGACGAAGGCGTCGGCCACGTCGGCCTGGGAGCGAACGAGAGTGCTGCCCGAGAAGAACCCCTGCGGCTCCAGGCAGCGGTGGAACTCGGCGAGCACGGCGTTGCGGTTCATGAATCCGTGGAGTCCGTTGAGGCTCTGCAGGCTGCGTACCACGCCGCTCTTTAGCGGAAGGTTGTGGTAGTCGGCCCGGATGAGCTGAAAATCCGCCGGTATGTTGCGAAGGCGTTTCTTTGCCTTGAATAGCATATTCCAGGACTTGTCGAAGCCGAAGATGAGGGCATCGTGATGTTCGGCGACAATCGGTGCCAGGGCCACTCCGGTGCCCACCGGGGCCTCGACGTAGACGCCCCCCTGAGCGCGACCGAGGGCGCGGTTTTCGTGATCGATATAGCGAAGGGGGCTGCAGCGCCAGATGGCCATGCTGAGGACGGGGGCGATGAAGTCGTAGACCCCGGCGATGACATTCTCCAGCGTCTCCGTGCGGTAACTTCCGGGATTGAGGGACTCCTCGGGGACCACCAGGTCGGGAATGCCGTCGATGATGGGATAGCGGGTGTCGCAATCGGAGCAAATCAGGTCCGGACGCCGCCCGCTGCCAAGCGTCAACTCCGGACCCCGGCAGGAGGGACAGCATAGTTTTTCGAGAACTTCTCGGCGGATCATCGCCATACCTCGGTTGGCGTAGAGGGCAAATTCACCTCGCGAGCAAATGCTCGGCGCAGGCGCATGCATATCACAGGGTGGGGCGGGCGGTCACGTCGATGACGGAAGTCGGAGGTCAGGGGGCGATGATCGAAGGAGGGGGATGATCCTCGAGTTTTGCCGGCATCACTCGGCCCATTAGAGCCCGGTCCGGTGGAGGTTGCCAGGCCTCGCGGGTGTCGCTGGCATTCGAATCCTCCTCGGCGTCTCGGCGGTCGTCGGAAGACTCATCATCGCCAAGGACGCTCAGGAGTTCTTCGTCAGCGATGGCCAAACGAGCCGATCCCTGCGCGTCGATGATGATGCTATTGGCCTCTTCAAAGGGGGCGGCGGTGACGATGATTTCGTCTTGTTGTGGTTCGGCGGCGACAGCGCTCAACTCTTCGCCACCGTCGGGGGTGGCGTCGCAGGCGGCGGTGGCGAAGAGAAGCGGCACGACAAGCGCCGCGCTGCCAAGGAGGTGTCGCAGCCCGCGACGTTGACGTCGGATCTGGGGATGGAGAAAGATCACATGGCCGGAGTCGGCGTAGATGTAGCGGACGCAGGGGCCGGGAGTGGTACGGAGAAATTCGAGGGCTTCTTCTCTCGTCATCTCGGAGAGATTGACCACGTCTTTGTCGCATAGGTCACAATGACGGCGGATCTCGTCGCCGGTCATCTCGTTCCAAGATTCGCAGCAGGGCTCGGAGATAGGCAAATCGTCGGTCTTCATTGTCGCAGTCCTCTTCAATGGTACACAGGGCGGGCTTCGATGATGGTAAACGTTGTGGTGGTGAATTGGATCTAAACTTTTTTTTGATCTGCGAAGCGGACACCGTGGCTGATCGGATCGTAGCCCAGGGGTGATCGCCGATTCGGGAGGTGGTGTGATCCGTAAGTGCCGCCTCGGCGTACTCGGCGGCGGCCTGGCAGAGGCTGTCGCAAGAGGAGTGCGCGCCGTCTCTGGGGCCCGCGGGCAGCTCGCCCGCCGACGAGCCTGCCGAGTCGAAATAACGGCGTCGTGCGCCGTCGAGGATCGCCTCGACAAGCTCGGCGGACGGCCTGGCAGGCCGCGGACCCCAGGGTCTTTTTCGACAGCCTCTGGCAGGGCGCATTCGTGACCGCCGTCGGGGCCATGTAGTTCGGCCCTGCGGCGGTCACTCACTGCTCGAGGGTGATAGGGTCAGCAAAGGTCGTCACGTCTGTCTCTTGAACTATGTGCGGGGCTTCGAGCAGCCCTCAGTGCGTCACATTTCCACCGGACGTCGGACCCACTATTCTTGGAGCCGATAGCATCCCTGCTATCGCTACCCGACGGCGACGAACACAGAATGGGTGGTATTCCTCGAAGGATATCGGAGGCCTATCGGCATTCTCGCGACTCACAGTGATCAGCGCCTTGCGGCGCTCCGATAGCAGGGATGCTATCGGCTCCGGGAGACGTAATGTTCTCGGCGTCTCGCAGGCTCGGATGGCGATCACGGCTTAAATGGCCACTCGGCGGTGGATCGGCAGGCTCCGTATTGATCTCAACGCAAATTCAGGAGCTGGTAGTAGGCGCGGCAGCCCTGGCTGTGAGGGTCGTCGCCGCGCACTGTGAAGTAAGCTGCAAGTAGGTCGCAATTGCGTGCGTCGTCGGGATGACAGTGTTCTTCGAGGGTGTCGACGATGTGTGTGTGGTATTCGCCCTTGCACTTTGTATGAGCGTCTTCGAGTAAATTTTGCGGTCGGTCCGTGGAGGCTGTACTCACAAGATCGGTGAGGCCTTCGCAATAGCTGGGCTCCACCTCGCAGACAGCGGCCCGGAGGGCAATCCACTCTGGGCCCGTGACGCGGTGAAAGAGAAGATCACAGGCGTCCGTATCGCCGTCCAGACAGGTGGTTTCCAGGTAGGTGATGGAGTTGTGCCATGCGTCATCGAGTGCGTCACAGGCTGCTTGAAGATCGTCGAGATCGTCGAAATCGCTGAGTTCCACGCTCCAACGTCGGGCCTTGTCGAGCCACGGTTGGAGTTCGTCGGGCTCCATGTCATCGAATTGCCGGGGCGATGATTGAAGGCTGCCGAAGATTTCGCGAGTCGTTTCGAAAAATACGATGGTGTGGTCATAAAGTAGCTCGCGGTAGCTA
>SLPW01000385.1 GCA_007131755.1 Myxococcales bacterium
TCGTCACCCGAGCCTACGGGCCGAATGGCGAAGATCTGATCGCTCATGATGGACCTCAGTTCAGTGGCTCTCCGGGGGTGAAATTGCTGGTCCGCCAGGGAGAGCTCGAGGACGAAGTGGTCTTGAGTCCCTATTACGGCGATCCCTCTAAGATTCACGACGAGTCCTTCGAGGAAGGCAAAGCCTGTGAGTTATTTTGTCCCGATTCGAAAGAACCTCTGGACAAAATTCCGGGGATGACTTCGGAGGACGGCGGTGAGTATTACGCCATCTATCTGACGGACAAGCTTCAGGACGGGGAGCTGGTGGCGGTGAATAATATCTGGGGCAATACGAAGTCGCGAATCATGAGCGAAGACGAGTTGTTGCTCCTGCTGGCCGAGGCCGAAGAGCCGGCGTAAGCCACAGGATGGCCGAAAGCAACGCGATGTCGAGGACGCAGCGCAGCCTCCGAGGGTGAGGCTTCGCTGCGTTTTGTTTGTGATGACGGGGCTTGGTTGCCACCGCCATCGTCCTACGTTATTGGACAACACCGTTAGACGGTAGTTCCGCGCAAGAATAGATAGGGATGTCCAGAATTGACGGGTTTATCCATCGGGAGTCGAAGATGCCGAAAAAGAAGATCTCACTCCCTCTGGCCAATAGACAGCCGGAGGCGCCGCAGTCGGAGCGAAATTCGGGGCCGGCGCGACCACAGTGGAAATTTAAGCCCGACCAGGCGGGACCACGGCCGAAGTGGATTCGCACCCGGCTGAGGATGAATGAGAGCTATTTCGAGACCCAACGGCTGGTCCAAGAGGCGGGTCTGAATACGATCTGCGAGTCCGGGCAGTGCCCGAATATCACGGAGTGCTGGTCGCGCAAGTCGTTGACGTTCATGATCCTGGGCAATATCTGCACGCGAAGCTGTGGGTTTTGTGACGTGATGACCGGTCGACCGGGGAGGGTCGATCCCGACGAGCCGCGAAGGGTGGCGGATACTCTGGCGGGGCTGAACCTCAATTACGTGGTGATCACCAGCGTCGATCGAGACGATCTGGATGACGGGGGAGCCGGCGCCTGGGCGGAGACGATCCGGGCCATCAAGGAGACCTGTCCCGATCTGGGATTGGAGATTCTGACGCCGGACTTCAAGGGGCAATTGGAGGACGTGCAGACCGTGCTCGACGCCGAGCCGGATTGCTTTTCCCATAATATCGAGACCGTGGAGGACCTGCACCGCCACGTTCGTCCCCAGGCGCGCTACGAGCGGAGCCTGGCCGTGCTGGAGCATGCCGCAAAGGACGGGCGGGCCCTTGTGAAGTCGGGGATGATGCTGGGGCTGGGAGAGACGAACGAGCAGATTTTGAGCGCCATGCAGGATCTTGTGGATCACGGCGTAGAGGTGCTCAACCTGGGTCAATACCTTCGCCCCAGTAAGCGCCACCTTCCGGTCAACCGCTGGGTCCATCCCGACGACTTCGCCATGTTCAAGGAAGAGGGCGAGAAGATGGGCTTCAAACACGTCGAGAGCGGTCCCCTGGTTCGATCGAGCTATCGCGCCGATCTGCAGGCAGAGGAGATCGCCGAGAAGGACGCTACCGCTCTGGGTGGATGTGGCGGGTTCGCAAATCCCGGAAGTCCGGCGGGAGAGTAAATGGAGATCCGGGGATTGTACGCCATCGTCGATCCGGCACGGATCGCCGGAGGCACCGAAGACATCGGCAGGGTGGAAGAGGTGACGCGGGCGATCCTGCGCGGAGGAGCGTCGGTGGTGCAGCTTCGCGACAAGGAGTCGCCGTCTCGACAGAAGTACCGCCTGGCCTGCGCGCTGGCACCGGTCTGCGCCGAGTTCGGTGTACCCTTTATCGTCAACGACAGGCTAGACGTGGCGCTGGCCAGCGGTGCCGACGGGGTCCATCTGGGGCCGGAGGACGTCCCGGTGGAGGCGGTGCGCAGGGTCGTGGGCGACGATTTCATCATCGGAGGCTCGGCGGGCACCGTGGAGGCGGCGCGCCGACTTCAGTCAGAAGGTGCGGATTATCTGGGCGTGGGGGCAATCTTCGAGGCCCGAGCCTCGAAGCCCGACGCCTCACCGCCGCGGGGGCCGCAGGTGATCTCACAGGTGGTGGAAGCCGTGGACATTCCGGTGATCGCCATCGGCGGCATTGACGAGAGGAACGCCGCTGAGCCGATGGAGTATGGGGCGAGTGGCGTGGCGGTGATTCGGGCGTTGATGGGGGCAGAGGATCCGGAGGAGGCGGCGAGGCGGTTGGTGGGGGCCTTGGGAGCGCGGGATTTTTCGGGTTGATGGCGGGCCCCTCCGCCTCGGTACCAGCCTTTGGCGAGCCCCTCCGCCTCGGTACCAGCCTTTGGCTGGGACCTCGGCACCTCCCCACTCGTGGCCTCGTGGAGAGGAACAAGTGCTGGCTCCCACGTCAGATACTTCTTCCTTCAGCATCGAAGAAGTGAAGATGTCCCGTATCCACGACCAGATCGATGTCGTCGCCCGGTGCGTAGCCCTGGAGGGCTTCGTTGCGCACGTGGGCCTTCAAGGGAGTGGTGTCGAGGGTGACGTGGGCGTAGGCCTCCCAGCCCATGGGTTCGATGACGTCGATGGTGGCGTGCAATACCAGAGCGTTCTCGGTTTCCTCACCGCTTCGCACGGAGAGATGCTGGGGACGAATGCCCACCTCCACGGGTTCGCCATGGTCGGGAACATATGCAGCCTCGATGGAAAAACCGGTGCCTGCAAATTCCCCTTCGGAGTCGCGAATACCGGGGAGAATATTCATCGCCGGAGAGCCGATGAAGGTGGCCACGAATTTATTGTCCGGCTGGTCGAAGAGGGTCGACGGAGAGCCCACCTGTTTGAGGAGGCCCCGGTCGAGGACGGCGATGCGGTCGGCCAGGGTCATGGCCTCGATCTGGTCGTGAGTGACGTAGACCATGGTGGTGGCCAGACGCTCGTGAAGCTTCTTGAGTTCGACGCGCATCTGGGCCCTGAGAGCGGCGTCCAGGTTGGAGAGGGGCTCGTCGAAGAGAAAGACGTCGGGTTGGCGCACGATGGCGCGGCCCATGGCCACGCGCTGGCGCTGTCCTCCCGAGAGCTGTCGGGGATGGCGATCGAGGAGTTCTGAAAGATCGAGCAGAGCCGCCACCTCTCGGACTCGCTCTTCGATGAGATCCCTGGGTCGTTTGCGAATCTTGAGGGCGAAGGCCATATTTTCGCGCACCGTCATGTGGGGATAGAGCGCGTAGGACTGAAAGACCATGGCCACGCCGCGGTCGCGGGGCTCGACGTCGTTGACCATGCGGTCACCGATATGCAATTCGCCGTCGGTGACGGTCTCCAGGCCGGCCAGACAACGCAGGAGGGTCGACTTTCCGCAGCCCGAGGGGCCGACGAGGACCAGAAATTCTCCGTCCTGGATCTCCAGATCGATGCCGTGGAGCACGGTGGTATCGCCGAAGCGCTTGACCAGACTTTTGAGCGTCAACGAGGCCATCAGTCGTTCCGAGAGATCTGGGGTCGGGTGGGATCGTCGTCGTTCGCTCCCTCACCATCGAGATAGGGTTCGACGACGGCGCGATGCTGGGGAGTGCCCAGCCACTTTTCGGGGTCCTCAGGGGGAGTCCAGGGATGGGGCCAGTGACCGAGGAGATCGCGCTTTAAGCGCCTGATACGGGCGGCGCTTTCCTGGACACGGCGTCGGACCTCTTCGTCCTTCGATGCCTGTTCGTAGAGGTGTTCGAAGGCGGTCTTCCACTTTTCTTCGGTGTGGCAGATCAGAAAGATGTCGACGCTGGCCTCGAGCCCCCGGTCGACCATCTCGACAATTTCAAAGTTGTCGGCCACGGCTTTCATCTCCAGACAATCGGTGATGATGACGCCGTCAAAGCCCAATTGGGTTCGGAGCAGTCCGCGAAGGATGGGGGCGCTGAGGGTGGCCGGATAGGCGGGGTCGATGGCGGGAATCTCGATGTGTGCAGTCATGATCATCGGGATATCGGCGGCGACGGCGCGCTCGAAGGGATAGAGTTCCACCGTCTCCAGGCGTTCCCGATCGTGGGGAAGGCGGGGAAGCTCGAGGTGGCTGTCGGTGACGGTATCGCCGTGTCCGGGAAAGTGCTTGCCGCAGGGTACGACGCCGGCGGTGTGGTGGCCGACAAGAAAGCCCGCACCACAGCGGGCCACACGCTCCGGATCGCTGGAGAAGGAGCGATCGCCGATGACGGGATTGTCGGGATTGGTGTCTACGTCGAGGACGGGGGCGAAGTTGAGGTTGAAGCCCAAGGTGCCGATCTCCTCGGCCTGCACCTGCGAGACCCGGGCGACGTCGCGCAGGTCCAAGGCGGCGCCGAGGCTGCGCATCGTCGGGATCGGCGTGAGCGGAGAGCGCAGGCGCTGGACGCGGCCGCCCTCCTGATCGACGGCGATAAAGGGCGGGGTGTCGTGATCGGCGCAGGCGGCATGGAGCGAGGCGTTGAGCGCGCAGATCTGATCGATGGAGTCGACATTTCTCGAAAAGAGAATCACCCCGCCGATGCGCTGCTCTTCGAGGGCCCGTCGGATCGGATCGGGAGCTGTGCGCGGAGCGCCGTCGAAGCCGACGATGAAGAGTTGGCCTACGTCGGCGGCGAGCTCGGTATCAAGAGAGGAAGCCATGAAGAACCATCGGGTAAAGTGGCAGTCAGTGACGAGATAGACCGCGCGGATCGAGGACGTCGCGCAATCCGTCGCCGACGAAGTTGACGGACAATACGGTGAGCACGATCGCCATGCCCGGGAAGATCGCCATATGGGTGGTCAGCAAAAAGTAGCTCGCTCCCTGATCGAGGAGGGCGCCCCAACTGGGAAGATCCTGCGGTCCAAGTCCCAAAAAGCTCAGCGCCGCCTCGGCGAGGATGGCGCCTGCGATGCCGAAGGTGGCCTGAATGATGACCGGTGCCAGCGTATTGGGAACGACGTGGCGAAACAACGTGCGACGCGAGGGATAACCCAGGGCACGAGCGGCCTCCACGTAGGCTTCGTCGCGTACTGCCAGGACCTGACCCCGCACCAGTCGGGCATAGCCTGCCCACCCCGATACGGACAGGGCACCGATAACGGCCACCAGCGACGGTTCCTGAGTGATGAAGATGATCAAGATCGCCAGCAGAATGCCGGGAAAGGCCATCAGGATATCCGTCAGACGCATGATGATCTCGTCGACGATGCCGCCGAAATATCCGGAGACGGCGCCGAGGATGATCCCCACCGTAGCGCAGATGCTGACCACGGAGAGGCCGACGATGCATGCCACGCGGGTGCCGTAGATGACCTGCGTCAGAAGGTCGGCGCCGTTTTCGTCGGTGCCCAGCCAGTGATCGGAAGAGGGCGGCTCGAGCTGGCGGGCCACATCCATATGAGAAAGATCGTAGGGCGCAAGCCAGGGAGCGAAGATGGCCACGAAGCCCACCACACTCAAGACAGCCGCTCCGAAGTAGGCGAGCGGACCCAGTCTCTTGAGTTGCCCCTCGCGAATCCCGAATCTGTTGGCGATGCGTGCCAGCATGATCTCTGCTCCGCGCTCAGTCGTAGCGAATTCTGGGATCGACGACTCCGTAAAAGAGGTCGGTTGCCAGATTGACCACGACATAGGTGAAGGAGATGAAGAGGACACATCCCTGAACGATGAGATAGTTGCGCTGCTCGATCCCATCGAGAAGTAGAGTCCCCACTCCGGGGCGGGCGAA
>SLPW01000516.1 GCA_007131755.1 Myxococcales bacterium
CTCCACGCCGCCCAGGCCGCCGATGGCGAGGTCAGCCCCGTCGCCTTCGACCGATCTTCGGACATAGCGGTCAACTCAGGCGACACCCGCCTTGCGATCATCGTCCTCGAGCGAGGCGTCGAGGAGGCTGAGCCGAGCCGAATACTGACCCGAAAACTCGCCGACATCTATGCACGTCGCGCCCAATTCGACCGCGTCGAAGAGACCCTGGAGTTATATATCTCTCGTCACGACGAGCCCTCGGAAGCGATCCTCTTCGCCGGACAATGGGCCCGCGACCGAAATAACTACGAGCTGGCCCGCTCCTACTTCGAACGGGCCATCGAGGACGACGACGCCCCCGGCGAGGCCTGGCATGACCTGGCCCAGATCCTGGGTCAATTGGAGCGCCTCGACGAAATGGCTCGAATTCTTCACGCCTTCGTGGACCGCCACGACGGCAGCGACGACGCCCTCGCCAGCGCAGCTCGCACCTTTACGGACCATCACCTCTACGAAGAGGCCGAAGCGCTGCTCTACCGGCTCCACACACGCCGACCCCAGAGCCGTCGCATCACCCGTCAATTCGCCGATCTCTACGGGGAGTGGTCTCGGCCCGCCGACGCCGCCGCGGTCTGGGAACGCTGGATCGAGGCCCGCGGCGATGACCCCGACGATATCGCCTCCGTCGCCGGTGTGTTGGCGCGAAACCAGGATTACGAGCGGGCGAGCCGATTTTATGTGCGCGCCGCCGAGGCCGGAAAATACGACGCCTGGCTCGACGCTGCCGATATCCATCTTCGCCAGCAACATCCGGCGGCCATGGTCCGAGCGCTCGACGCCTTTATCGACGACCACCCCGATCGCGTTCGCGCTCTCGAAGAGGCCGCCACACGATACCGTCGCGCCGGAATGGAGGCCCGCCAGATCGACGTCCTCTCCGAGTTGATCGAACTTCACCCCGTAAACTGGCATTATTACGAACGGCTCACGGCCTTGCTCCTTGAGCAGGGCCGCCAGAACGAGGCCTACGAATACCTGCAGCGCTTCGTCCACGCCTCTGCCGATCCCGAGCAGGCCCTGGATCTCATCAGCGCTCCCATCACCAGCGTCTATCCCGCCTCCTGGCTTCTCGAATTCTATCAGAGTTGGCGGGATTACGACGACGTCTACCCCGCCATTCTGCGCCACATCGGCGATGCCTATTATGCCCTGTCCCACGACGATTCACTGGCCGAGACCACCCGAGGCGACGCCCGTCGACAGGCGCGGGTCTACTATATGGAATTTCTCGACGTCGCCGACGACGAGGGCCAGGACTGGCGTCGACTGGCCAATCTGTGGCGCCAAAAAGAGATGTGGCGGCCAGCATCCATCGCCTTCGAGCGCTATGGGGCACAGTCGCGACGTCACAATATCTACTCCATCGCCTATGCCGAAACCCTTCTTCAACTGGGGGAGAACGAAAGGGCAACGGAGGTCCTGGAGCGCCACTTCCAGAACGAGCAACGTCGCCCCGATGCGGCACGGCGAATCGCCAATATGCTCATCGACTTCTATCTCTATGACGAAGCCGAGGCCTTCGCCGCTCATCTCTTCGTATCCGGCGACGATGGCAACGTGGGCCGCGGTTTTCGCCTCATGGCCAGCATTCACAATCAACGCGAGGATCGGGACGCCCTGCGCAGACTCGTCGACGACTATATCGAGCGCGCCAGCAATACCGAACGAGCACGGCGCTCCGCCGTAAGCCTGCTGGAGGATATGGGCCAGTGGGAGTTGGCTGCCGAGCAGCTTCGCCAACTCGAGGTCTCTGCCCTCTCCCAGCACATCACCAGTCTCGCCATTCAGCATTACCGAACCGGCGATATCGACGAGGCCTGGAGCGCCTTCGAAGAGGCCTCTCATCACGTCCCCGATCCGGAGTCCACCTGGAGCCGGGCCGGCGACTTTCTGGCCGCCCGTGGAGAACTCGACAGAGCCAGCCAGGCCTATGATCTGGCCGTACAGGCCAACCCCGACGATCTTCGAGCCCGCACCTCTCGAGGAACCTTCACCATCGCCCAGGGAGACATCGGCGCCGGCTGGAGTGACTATGCCTTCGCCCGCGAATCTACGGAGTCACTGACGGAGGAACAACGGGCTGAATTCTTCGACGAACTGGCGTCGGCTGGATATTTCGATCTCGCTCGCCAGGTGGTGGACGACAGCGAAGCCGACGGTCTGCGCCTGTCGGACTCCATCCAACAGAGCGTGGGCCATTGGAAGCTTCAGAGCTCCGATCGTTCGGGAGCCGACAAGGCCCTCGACCGGATCCGCGCCGGAACCTGGAGCATCCACGAGGCCTTTCGCGATCTCTATAATAGCGGCCATTACGACATCGGGTTCGAATTGATGGTCGAGGAATTCGAGGACGGTGATCCCAGCACCGGTGCCTTCATGCTGCTGAACCACGCATCCGTGGCGAACCACTTTGTAGGCTGGGATCGCCAACGTCGTTGGCTTCGCGACGTCATCGACCCCCTTCGCAGGAGCGATGCCCGACTCATCGGCCCCGTCGGAGACCATCGTGCCCGCTCCGGCCAGGTCGATGACGCCCGAATCTACCTCCAGAGCGCCGTCGATTACGGCGACGACGTCTATCTCCCTCAACTGGGTCACATCCTTCTGTTGCAGGGCGAACGTCGCGAGGCGTTTCGTCACTTCGAGGCCTACCTCTTCGACGTCGTCGCCGACTCTCGGGCCCTGGAGTCCATCTTATTGCGCTTCGAACTGGCCGACGATGCTCGGGGAGCACGCCTATTTCTCGATCGAATCGCCGAGGAGCCGGCCCTCATCGATATCGTCCTGCCCTATCGAACCCACTATGCTCTGGAGCATCACGGCGATCCGGAGCGGGCCATCGCCGATCTTCTCGAGGACCTGGATCGCTTCGAAGAGCTTCCCGCAAGCGCCTTCCGCGACGGTTCGTCGGTGCGCACCGCCGCCGGACTGTCCAAGAGCGAACTCATCGCATCTGCCCTCGTCGGCTCCCTGGAGGCCGTCGCCGCGCTGGGATACGTGGAGACCGTCCAATCCCTGGTCGACTCCGAAGAGTTGGAGTCCAGGGTGGGCGAACACAGGCTTCGCCCCCTGCACCTTCGCCTCGCCCTGGCCACGGGTGACTTCGAGAAGGCGACCCTTCACGCCGAGAAGTCCCTCGAGGCCGCTGACGGCCCCCAGGAGCTACGTCAGGCACAACTTCAGATGGCGAAGACCTTCCTCGCCTTCGGCGCCACGGAACAGGCCTCGCAATTCGTCGATCAGGCGCTTTCGAAACAGACTAACTTTCGGAGCCACGAACCCTTCATCCTCCACCTGGGGATGCTCACCCTGGATGGTGAGACCGATCTCAACCCGGTGCTCGACGACTATCTAGCTCGTGTTCCGAATCGTCGAAGCGCCCGTAACACCTTGATCGCCGAATTGCGCCGCCTCGGACGCGACACCGAAGCACTTCGCCTTGCCGAGCAAGCTGTCGATATCAGCCCCACACCGGACAATCTTCGCCTCGCCCTCAACAGCGCAATCGACGCCGGAGATATCGCCACCGTCACCGAAATGACTCAGCGCCTCTTCCATGTGGCCGACGATCCCACCGAGCTGTTGTCGGAGGTCATCACACCTCGGCGCTTCGGCACGGAGCCCCGGCTCTTGCTTCCCATCGTCGAGGCCATCCGGGCCACTCGTCCCGGCGACCTCAACTGGGTCGTCGAACATGCTCGAATCCTCTTCGTCGAAGGTCAGGCCGAACAGGCTCGCTCGCTCCTCGTGGACGCTCTCGAAGAACGTGACTTCCATTCTCTGGCCCTGGGCACCGTCGTGGAGATGCTCTCCAAGGAACGCCTCGACGTCGAATTGTCTCGCGTCATCGGCCCCGCCGTCCCTGAGGACCAACTGACCCCTGCTGTCATTATCGCCTTCGCCGAAGCCGATTTCGCCCTGGGCTTCGACGATGACGCCCGCGATTGGCTCGAGTACCTCGCGCCGCAAACCAGGCACTCCGATCTGTGGCGCATGGACCTGGCCCACAGACTTGCCCACCGCCTTCACTTTGAGGCCATGGGTACGGTCCTCGAACCCCTCTCCGACAGTGACCTCGGCCCCTCTGCTCAATATCTCTTTGCCATCCACCAACTCGGCGCCGGAGACGCCGACCTTGGCCTGGAGAATCTTCGAAAGGCCAACGAAGATGGCGTCGATCGCCTCTGGTCCCACATCCCGGCTCTGCGCGCCGCAATGCACTCCGGCCAAACCGACATCGCCCTGGCCTTGATGGATGACGTCGCCGGCGTCGCTCTGCGCGACAACGACTTTGTCTCCATCCCGCTGCGCATCATGCTGCGAGCGGTGATGCCCATGGATGACGGCTCACCGACGGTGCGATTATTTCTCGAGGATCGTCTCCCTCGTCTCGTCGACGGCCACGGCGCCACATGGACCCAATTCGCCGGACTCTTAGCCAAATCCTTCGAGGACACCGGCGATCCCGAGGGCGCCTACGGCTTTTATCGCGATCGCATCTGGCAGGCCCTTCTGTCTCGCGACGCCGACGCTCTTCCCATCTATCTCAATAATCTCGCCTACACCTATTCCACCACGGACGCCCATCTTGACCGAGGAATGGATAAGATTCGTCGCGCCATCGTCCTCCACGACGAACGAAGCTCCAGCCTCATCGACACGCTGGGCTGGCTCTATTATCGCCAGGGCGATCTGTTGAATGCCGAGCTCGAGGTTCGCCGCGCCCTTCGCACCTTCGATGGACGCACATGGGGCCTCGACGAGATGCTCCACCACCTCGAGATCGTCCTTCACGACCGCGGCATCCACCGCGAGGCCACCTTCATCCACACCCGCCGACAGCGACTGCCCATGGACGACGTCGGCTGGTAAGGCCGGCTCTGTGCCCCCCTGACGTCCGTTTTATCCCACCACTTCGCCCTCGGAACCGTTGTCCCAGTGCAGATAGGGGCCCGGCGCGAATTCGTCGGTCACCTCGTAGGGAATCTCCACCGGGGTCGGGGCCTCCGGCTGATGCTCCGTGAGGCTCTTCACCAATTGTTGGATGGCAATCCTGCGGCGCGACCCCAGGGCCCGGTTGACCACCAGCTTCAACCGCCGGTACTCCAGGACCTCCAGGACGCGAAAATCGTGCTCGAACATCGGCGTCGGATCCACCAGTCGATCTACGAATGCGTCGGCCAGCCCCAGAAGACAGGCCGTATAGCTGTTGGTGACGTCCACCACCTCCACGGACATTCCCCGCTGGGCGAATACCTCCCGGGCCAGCCGTGGATATGGCGTGGCGATCCGCACCTGTGGTTGGCTGGAGAGGCTCGCAAAGGACTCCCCGCGCGGCGCCGCCAGGACCATCGGATACTGTCCGAAGGGGAAGGTGTAGGGCCTCCACACCTGCGACTGGGTCTCGCGCAATAGATCGGTGCTCATCACGCCCAGATGGCTGATGGCGTGCTCCACATAGGTCCCCACGTCGTGGGGATCGAGGCGAAAGATCTCGAAGGAATAACCACACTCCAGCGGATCGCCCACGTCGTGGAGGTTCGGCATGCTCAGATCGGGAATCTCGAAGCCACAGCCACGAAAATGATCGCAGATCTCGTCGAGCTCTTCACAAAGCGGAACCGCTAGTCTCAGAGTTTCGCGACGGCTCATTTTTTGCCCTC